>NZ_JBEHZD010000611.1:0-4257 GCF_040240285.1 Streptomyces sp. HSW2009
GGTGGGGGACCCCGTCGCGTACGCGGGTGGCGTGCTGCCATGCGGACGCGGCGGGTCCTCTTCCGTACGCCCGCGGTGGTGTGTCGCCCGTACGACGGCTGCGGTGTTCTTTCCCGTGCCGGTGTCGGCCCCCAGTGGCCGCCCCCCGGCGAGCCGGCCCCGGGCCCGTCACGTACGGGCACGAGGCGGGCGGTCAGCTGCCCGGTCGGTCAGAGGGGGGGGAGGGGACGACTGGCGGAGCGGGTCACCCCGCGGTGTGCGCAACCGGCGGGGCAGGCGACCGGTGGGGCGGGCGACTGACGGAGCGGTCAACTGCCGCAGGGTGCGCAACCGGCGGCGTGCACGGGCGACCCGGCGACGGCGGCGGTGGCCTGACGGAGCGAACAACCCGCGGAGTACGCAACCTGCGGCCTGCACAGCCGGCAGAGCAGTCACCCCGCAGCCTGGTCACCCCGCAGCAGCCCGGTCACCCCGCGGAGCGCTGATACGTACCGGGTGTGATGCCGTACGTGCGCTTGAACCAGCGGTTGAAGTGCGCCTGGTCGGAGAAGCCGGCGGGCGCGGCGGGGGGCGGCCGGGCGCCCCCCCGGGGGGGGGGGGGGGGGGGGGGGGGCCGCCCCCCTCAGCCAGTGCATTGCTCAGGGAGTCGATGGCCTGGCGCTGGAGGCGGAGTCGGACGTGGCCGTAGACGCCGGTGGTGACGCCGATGTGGGCGTGGCCAGGAGTTCCTTGATGATGACGAGATCCACGCCTTGTTCCAGGAGCAGAGTTGCAGCGGACGCATGGTCTAACGGTTCCTGGAAGCAAAGTATTATCTGCTGGCGAGGTGACTCCGGTTCTGATTCGGAATTTCAGTGGTTGACGTGCGGTGTCTTCTGTGAATCGTGATGACTCTCGTCTCGGATGAAGGTGCCACAGTGGGCAGGAAAAGGGTTCGGGTCGTCAGGAATTCAGATGAGGCCAACGACTACAGGGTGATTGCGAGGCTGAGCTAGCTCAATGGTGAGTGACTCTCTCTACCGCGTAGAGGCCGAGCAGTTCAGTGCTCTCTTCATGCTGGGGGCGCGCGATGACAAGGAAACTGTTGAGAACCTTGATGCTGAACTAGAGCTCCCGGATGGGACGCGATGGAGTGCCACGTTCATGACGCTGCGGGCGATCGAGCAGGTGATGAATCGATGGCAGGAGACTGGGGAATGCGCCAGCGGTGCGTACTTCCAGTGTTCCGATCTCGTGATCATTCCGGAGGGCGGTCTGGCGGCGATTCTGGATTCCTTCAAGGGGATTATCGATTCAGGTGGGCCTGAAGGAGTTTTGCAACTCCTGAGTGACAACTGAATCGCCGTAGATGCTCCTGCGGAGCGAAACGGGATGCCCCTTTCCCGGGTGACGGAGAAAGGGGCATCCTGGGTTTTGACGGTGACGGCAACGTCAGCGGACGGCGGCTTTGGCGAAGGGCGGTTCGTCGTCGCTGTCGGGCTTGCAGATGATCTCGACGGGGTCGCGGGGAGCGACCCGAGGAGGTCGGTGGTGTCGCGCTGGAGGCGGAGCCGCACGTGGGCGTAGACGCCGGCGGTGACGCCGATGTGGGTGTGGCCTGGGGGGTTGTTTGAAGGCGTTGGGTTAGGCGTCTTGTGTCAGGTTGTGGGTGGTGGTCGTTCTGGTTGGTGGGTTCTCAGCCCTGGGTGAGCGCGGGCGACATCGTGCCGGGTATGCAGCTGCGGACGCTGGACGGTGCGACGGTACGGGGGCTTCCACCTGTCATTTCAGTGAGTTGCGGCCGACTCATGATCTGACGGTTTCTGGGGTGCATACATATTGTGTACTCGCAGGGGCCATTCCGGTCCTAGTTCACAACAGCAATTTCCCCACTGGTGGAGATTCGGTCTCGCCTTCTAGCCTGAAAAAGAAGCGAGTGGAGCATCTTCAGTCCAACGAAAACACTGAGGGGAGCCACGCGGTATTTGAACGGGGCGAGAATGGGCGAATAGCCCGCTATCAGACCTGGTTCGAGGAATCGCGCTCGCCGTCTGGATGGCGACTGGGCCCGAGGTTCCGGGGAACTGGTAAACCGCATAGCGGAGTGAATCCGCCTCTGTTCTATCCAAAGGGTGGCGGTTACGGAGAAAGCACCACTGGTGAAAATCTTCCTCTGGGGTACTGAGAATGGGTATTCATGAAGTCGTAGACGACGTTCTCGGAAGAAGTGTGGATGCTCGGTTCTCTGAATCGGCGAATCTCTACGTCGCTCTTTCTCTGGGGCGGCTCTTCTGGCCGGAGACCAAGCTGGTGAATGGATCTGTGTTCCTCGCGCTCAATGCGGGGGATATGGAAGAGATCGAGCGTCGGGTTATTGCACGCGGTGAATCTGGCCAAATGCCATGGAGTCAGTTCGTCGACAGCTTCAACACTTTCGAAATTCGGTATCTGTTTGCCGATTGGCCCGGAAGTTCAGAAGCTGTGGAGGGCGCCGAGTTGTGCCTCACACAGTTCCTGCTTGAAGCCTGGGCGGCCAAACTGAGATCAGATTTTCCTGATCGTAGGTTCAGTGTCGAACTCGACGGGGATATCGCATCCGATGGCCCGTGTATCTTGGTGCGACAAAGTCATGCGGTCCTGGATCGTTAGCCCGAATGGTGAGTGGGCCCCCTATGGAAAGCCTCAGGCGGGTTCGGAGTCGGTCGACGGTTACTCGGTACTAAAGTAATCCCATGGCAAATTGAAGCCCTGTCGGCCTCCGGTCGGCAGGGCTTCATGGGCTTCTGGCAACAACATTTAATCGCAACCCGAATCTCATGTGCGAGAGAGACGGGGCAAGGCATCCCCATCGAGGGAAGGCGAACAGCTGCAAGGGGTGGACGGTCGACCACTGCAATCCGGGGTCCAAGAAGGCCGACATCAAGATCAGGCTGGGTGAGGACTAATGGCAGAGGCAGGTTCGATAGTGATCGATCGCAACGGCTATCTGGGTGTCCGATCCCGTAGTGTAGCCACCTTCGATCTCGATGCCAGGTTCCCTGACCAGGTTTTCAGGGAGCGCGCTGGAGGCTCCTTGTTCTGTGAGTTCGACGTGGTCCTTGCTCCGGAAATCTGGCCCGTGCTCTGCATGATGGCCCGGTGGCACGGAGACGAACATATCGAGCTGCTAGTTCTCGAACCGGACTGTGATGGTTTCTATGTCCCCGAGGGGCTGGGATATCCGGCGGTGTCTCTGTCCGTCGAGGCCGGTGAGGACGACTACTGGGCTGCGATCGGCTTCGAGCCGGACGGCGACGCTTTGGGGTCGATCGGTATCTCGGCGAATGTTGTCGCGGTGACCGGAGTATCCGCAAAGTGGGGGTGTTGGGGCGAAAGGGGGCCTGAGGTGGCGGTATTCCAGGGGTTCCCCGACGAGGCCGCGCGCAGTGAATGGTGCGTTCGGTTTGGGCCCTTCCTAGGTGTGCCAGGCGCGTTGGAGTCGTACGTTCCGATAGCTTTCGGCGGGCGGCCTGTACCAGATACGTACGCCGTGGCCCTGACCGCCAACTATGGATCTCCGAGCGGTAGACGGCCGTAACGTCACGGGGTGGCCGACGGAGTCGAGCCGGCTCAGATGCTGAGCCCCGTACG
This sequence comes from Streptomyces sp. HSW2009, assembly GCF_040240285.1. NCBI lineage: Bacteria > Bacillati > Actinomycetota > Actinomycetes > Kitasatosporales > Streptomycetaceae > Streptomyces > Streptomyces sp. HSW2009. The sequence goes on from NZ_JBEHZD010000611.1 coordinate 3,610, forward strand.
ACAGTACGCATGCAAAACTGAAGTCCCGTCAGGTGCGTCCTGGCGGGGCTTCAGTGCTGGGTGACGGCAGTAGTTGACAGCAACGTCAGTGGATGGTGACTTCGCGCAGCGGCGGGGCGTCACCGTCGTTGCGGATCGATTCGTCGTTGGTGGGACAGTCGAGGGTGGAGCGATGGGTGTTGATGGCTTCGTGTTGGAGGCGGAGTCCGACGTGGGTATGGCCTGGGAGTTGTTTAAACGTCAAACTAGGAAAGACCCCCGGTTAGTAGAATCCCTTCGAGATACTCCATGGACGGCCGTGAAATAAAAAGAGCACGTGCTCCGTTCGCCCCCAAGAGGTGACTACTCGGAGGTCTTTTTGTGTCCGCTGCGATCGCCCCTCGTCCCATGGGTTCGCGTGAGAGAGCCGTAGTTGAGGCGATTCTCGCCAGTGAGTTCCCTGGCGCAGTCGAACTGCGGGCTCAAGTTGACTTCGTGCAGGTGGTTGCAACATGGGGAATAGATTCTGCGAGTGTTGACCTGGTCGTGCTAGAAGGTCCTCCCCGGTCGCCGGGATTTTCGGGCGTGATTCCGGTGGACGCGACAGTTATGGACGAATCGGGTTCACTGTGTGGGGAAATTCTTCTCTGGGCTACCGATGGATATCTC
>NZ_JBEHZD010000612.1:0-4248 GCF_040240285.1 Streptomyces sp. HSW2009
CGCCCCGTCCCGCCCCGTTTCCCCCGCCCGTCCCGCCCCGCTTCCCCCGCCCCGTCCCGCCCTGTTTCCCCCGCCCTGTTCCCTCGTCGTGCCCCGTTCCGCCGTATGCTGCGCCGTTCGGCGGGCTGGCCGGCACGCCGGGCCAGCCCTCCGACGGGGCCCGCGCGCCCTCGCGGAACCTCGCGGCCGATGACGTACGTGCTCGGGCCGTGCTCGCTGGCCCGCGTTCCGGCGCAGCCGCGGGTCGGCGTCGACCCGCACTTTCACCTCGATGGCCCCCTCGACGGCCCCATCGGTGGCGCCCGTGCCGTGCTGGGCCGGGGCGGGCAGGACGCTCGCCGGCGCGGAACCGGGGAGACACGGCCGAGGCTTTCGCGGTCGTGCTGCTCTCCCGGGCACCCGTCCGGGCCGCACCCAGTTGCCGGTCCGGGCCCGCCGCCGCCCGCCGCGGGGCACGTACCCGGCGGTCCGTGCGCCGCGGTAGCCGCCCACCCCCGGTGCGCCGTCGGTCTGTGCTCCGCATACGCTGCGAGCTGATCGAGGCATTGCCTTGCCGGTGTTGCGCCCCCGACCGCGGGGCCACTGGTCTCCCGTCGGCCGGTGGGAGGCCCGGGTGGGCCGGGACGAGCGGGAGTGGGGCCATGCGGGCGACGGACATCAGGATCGAACGCGCCACGGCTAGTGACGCCAGACGGCTGACGAGGCTGGTGCGACGGTCCGGCGCGTACCGGGGGGAGTACGCGGCGATGGTCGAGGGCTACCGGGTGGGCGCCGACTACATCGCGGCGCACCGGGTCTTCGTGGCCGTGGACGGCACGGACCGGCTGCTCGGCTTCTACGCCCTGGTCCTGGACCCGCCCGAGCTCGACCTGATGTTCGTGGCCGACGGGGCGCAGGGGCTCGGCATCGGCCGCCGGCTGGCCGACCACATGAAGGCGGAGGCCAGGTCGTACGGCCTGACCAGCGTCAGCGTCGTCGCGCACCCGCCGGCCGAGGGCTTCTACCGCAGCGTCGGCGCCCGCCGCACCGGCACTCGCCGCGCCAACCCACCGGCCGTCCGCTGGGACCGGCCGGAACTCTCCTTCGACCTGGACTGATGCGTGGTGGGCTGACGCGTTCGCCCCGGCTGACCCATTCGCCCCGGCTGACGCGTTCGCCGCGGGCTGGCGCGTTCGCGTCGGACGCCGCCTGCCCGGCGGTCCGGGCCGAGGCCCCCGCCCGATGCCCCGCCCGACCCACCCCGCCCGACCCACCCCGCCCGGAGCGGCCCCGTGCGGGCGATCCGCTACGGCGCCGGCTCGTGCGGCCGGAAGGCCACCGGTGCGTCGAAGGCGGCGCGCCGGGTGGCGCGGCGCAGGGCCGCCAGGACGGTGCCGCCCAGGGTGAGGACCAGGACGACCGTCAGCACGGCGCGCGGCAGGTCCCAGCCGAGCGAGGTGGCCAGGTGGTACGCGAGGAAGCGGGACAGGTTCTCGGGCAGCGGGTCGCCCGGCACGAAGGAGATGCTGGAGCCGAGGCCGCCGATGTACGGCCAGCCCTGGAGGTTCATCACCAGCCCGTACAGCGCGGAGGCCACCGCCCCGTAGCCGGCCAGCAGCCACAGTTCGGCCCGGCCGCGCAGTCGGTGCGGGCCCGGCAGCAGCCCGGCGCCCATCGTGACCCAGCCCATCGACAGCATCTGGAACGGCATCCACGGGCCGACGCCGCCGGTCAGCAGCGCCGAGGCGAACATGGCCACCGCACCGAGCACGAACCCGAAGCCGGGTCCGAGCACCCGGCCCGAGAGCACCATCAGGAAGAACATCGGCTCGATGCCCGCGGTGCCGGCGCCCAGCGGGCGCAGCGCGGCGCCGGCCGCGGCCAGCACCCCGAGCATCGCGATCGCCTTGGCGTCCATGCCGGTGTCGGCGATCGTGGCCACCACCACGGCCAGCAGCAGCGGCAGCAGCGCGGCGAACAGCCACGGCGCGTCCCGCGAGTGGGCGAGCCCGGACTCGGAGTCGGCCAGCAGCGGCCAGCCGAACGCGGCCACTCCGATCGCACTGACCAGCACCAGCGCGGCCACCGAACGGGGCCCGAGCCGGATCGGCCGCGCCTGCCGCTGGCCGGCTCGGGGCCGGGCCGCCCGCCCCTTCGGCGGCTCGGGCCGCTCCGCCACTCCCGGCCGCTCGGCCCCGTCGGCCGCACCGTCGGGGTCGGCCCCGTCGCGGCGCCCCGGCGAGCCGTCGCCCGCAGCCGCCCCGTACCGCCCCGTCATGCGGGGTCCCCCAGGGCGTGCGCCACCTGCGGGACAGTCAGCCAGGGGAGCGGGGCGAGGACCTTGGCGACCTGGGGTGCGAAGGCGGGGGAGGAGACGACGACCTCGGCGGTCGGGCCGTCGGCCACTACCTCGCCGTCGGCGAGGATCACCACCCGGTGCGCCAGTTCGGCCGCCAGCTCCACGTCGTGCGTGGCCAGCACGATCGCATGGCCGTCGGCCGCCAGCGCGCGGAGCACCCGCACCAGGCGGGCCTTGGCCGCGTAGTCCAGGCCGCGGGTCGGCTCGTCGAGCAGGAGCAGCGGCGGCCGTGCGGTGAGGATCACGGCCAGGGCGAGCGCGAGGCGCTGCCCCTCGGACAGGTCGCGCGGATGGGTCTGGTCGGCGACGCCCGGCAGCAGCCCGCTCACCAGCGCCCGACAGGTGCCGGGCGGGGCGCCCGCGTCCTGGTCGGCGGCCGTGCACTCGGCCCCGCCCGCGTCCGCGTACAGCAGGTCGCGCGGCTCCTGCGGCACCAGGCCCACCCGGCGCAGCAGTTCGGCCGGTCGGGTGCGGTGCGGCACCGCGTCGCCGACCCGTACCGTGCCGGCCGTCGGCTCGTGCAGGCCCACGAACGCCGACAGCAGCGTGGACTTGCCGGCCCCGTTGCGGCCCATCAGCGCCACCGTCTCGCCCGGCCGCACGGTCAGGTCGACCCCGCGCAGCGCGTCGACCCGGCCCCGGCGCACGGACAGGCCGACGGCCCGGCCGACGGGTTCGGCGCCGGGCGCGGGCGGTGCGAGCGGTACGGGTACGGCGGGTACGGGCCCGCCGGGCGGGCGTGGTGCGCGCGCCCCGGCCGCCCCGTCATTGGCCACACCGGCCGCCCCGTCAGTGGTCCCACCGGCCGTCCCGCGGGTCGCCCCACCGGGCGCGGGTGGTACGAGCGGCCCGCCCCCGGCCCCGGTCAGCCGTTCGCGCAACGGCCCCGCCTTGCGGCGCGCGTCGCGGACCGAGAGCGGCAGGGGTGACCAGCCGGCCAGCCGCCCCAACCCCACCACCGGCGGGTACACCGGCGACACCGCCATCACCTCGGCCGGCTCGCCCACCACCGGCGCGGCCCCCGGCTCGGGCAGCAGCACGACCTGGTCCGCGTACTGCACCACCCGCTCCAGCCGGTGTTCGGCCAGCAGCACGGTGGTGCCCAGGTCGTGCACCAGGCGTTGCAGCACGGCCAGCACCTCTTCGGCGGCGGCCGGGTCGAGCGCGGACGTCGGCTCGTCCAGGACCAGCACCCGCGGGTGCGCGGTGAGCACCGAACCGATGGCCACCCGCTGCTGCTGGCCGCCGGACAGCTCGGAGATCGGCCGGTCCCGCAGCGGCGCCAGGCCCAGCAGGTCGAGCGTCTCCTCCACCCGGCGGCGCATCGTCTCCGGCGGCAGCCCCAGCGACTCCATGCCGTAGGCGAGTTCGTCCTCGACGGTGTCGGTGACGAAGTGGGCCAGCGGGTCCTGGCCCACGGTGCCCACCACGTCGGCGAGTTCCCGCGGCCGGTGGGTGCGGGTGTCGCGGCCGGCCACGGTCACAGTGCCGTGCAGGGTGCCGCCGCTGAAGTGCGGCACCAGGCCGGACACGGCGCCCAGCAGGGTGGACTTGCCGACCCCGGACGGGCCGACGAGCAGACACAACTCGCCCTCGGCCACGGTCAGGTCCACGCCGTGCAGGGCGGGTGCGGCGGCGCCGTCGTACTGGACGGACACCCGGTCGAAGCGGATCACCGCTCGGTCTCCTTCGGTGCGGGCAGCGGGCCGTGCGACGCGCCCCGGGGGGCGGGGCGCCGATCGGCGCGGTGCGGGGGCTCGGCTGCGGGATCGGCCGCGTCTCGGCGCGGCCCGGCGTCCGCCCGGCCGGGTGGCGCCGGCGCGACCCAGGCGGGCACCAGCCCGACCAGCACCGAGAGCGCCGGCCACAGCGGCAGCGTGGGCGCGGTCAGCGGCACGGCGGGCGGGTGC
>NZ_JBEHZD010000613.1:0-4238 GCF_040240285.1 Streptomyces sp. HSW2009
CGGCCGCCCTGCCCCCCGCCGCCCCCACCCCCGGGGGGGGTGGTCTGGGTTGTGGGTGGTCCCCGCGGGGGGGGCGGGAGGCGCCCGTGGCCGATCCTGCCGCACCGGTTCACCCCGCACAGCGTGAGACGCCCGCGCTGGTCGTCGACGCGCTCGGCAAGCGCTGCCCGCTGCCGATCATCGAGTTGGCCAAGGTGATCGACGACGTACCGGTCGGCGCGGTGGTGGCGGTGCTGGCCGACGACGAGGCGGCGCGCCTGGACGTTCCGGCGTGGTGCGGCATGCGGGGGCACGAGTTCGTCGGCGAACGGGCTGCCCAGCGGGGCGCGGCGTACTGGGTCCGCCGACGGTAGTCGGCAGCCGGCGGCGGGGCGGCGGGTCCGCCGTCGGCGACGGGGCGGGAGGTGCGTACGCCCGGGGCCGGCCACCCGGCGCTCCCCCGCGCGCACGGCGGGGCGGGGACCGGTCCTGGGATCGGCCCCCGCCCCGCTGCACGCATCAGAGACGAGCCTCAAAGCCTCCGAGCCTCAGAGGCAGATCGCAGACGCGTCTCAGACAGGGGTCGGCGGCGGCTCAGGCCAGGCCGACCGGCAGGTGCGGGGTGATCTCGCCGGCGGCCTCCGCACCGTACGTCTTCTGGAAGCGCTCGACGAAGCGGCCGGAGCGCAGTTCGTACTCCTGCGTGCCCAGCGTCTCGATGACCAGCGTGGCGATCATGCAGCCGACCTGGGCGGCCCGCTCCAGCGAGAGGTCCCAGGAGAGGCCGGCGAGGAAGCCGGCGCGGAAGGCGTCGCCGACGCCGGTCGGGTCGACCTTGGCGTTCTCCTCGGGCACGCCGACCTCGATGGTCGGCTCGCCGGTGCGCTCGATGCGGACGCCGCGGGCGCCGAGCGTGGTCACCCGGGTGCCGACCTTGCCCAGGATCTCGTCCGCGGTCCAGCCGGTCTTGGTCTCGATGAGCGCCTTCTCGTACTCGTTCGTGAACAGGTACGTGGCGCCCTCGACCAGCCGGCGGATGTCCTCGCCGGCCATCCGGGCGAGCTGCTGCGAGGGGTCGGCGGCGAAGGGGTAGCCGAGGGTGCGGCACTCGTCGGTGTGCCGGACCATCGCCTCCGGGTCGTCCGCGCCGATCAGCACCAGGTCCAGGCCGCCGACCCGGTCGGCGATCGGCCGGAGCTCGATCTGCCGGGCCTCGCTCATGGCACCGGTGTAGAAGGAGGCGATCTGGTTGTGGTCGGTGTCGGTGGTGCAGACGAAGCGCGCGGTGTGCAGCAGCTCCGAGATGTGCACCGACTCGGTGTCGACGCCGTGCCGGTCGAGCCAGGCGCGGTACTCGGCGAAGTCCTCGCCCGCCGCCCCGACCAGCACCGGGCGCAGGCCGAGCGCGCCCATCCCGAAGCAGATGTTGGGGGCGACGCCGCCCCGGCGGATGTCGAGGGCGTCGACCAGGAAGGAGAGCGAGACCGTATGCAACTGGTCGGCGACCAGTTGGTCGGCGAAGCGGCCGGGGAAGGTCATCAGATGGTCGGTGGCGATGGAGCCGGTAACAGCAATGCGCACGGCGAGTCTGCTCCTGGGGGCGACGACAAGGACGTTGAGCGGAGACGATCGCTTCACGCTACCGGGTGCATCGCGCCCCGCCGAACGGGCAAAACTACCCGATAGTAGGGCTTTCTTCGCACCGTACGGGCTGCATACGGTTCTGCTAGCCGGGGTGCACACCAGGTGCCCCACAGTCCGGGAGAGCCCATGCCGCAGCGCGCCACCCCCACCGTTCCCGCCCCGGTCCGCGAGCCCGAATCGCTCGCCGAACTGCGGGCCGACTGCGCCCTGATGGCCCCGCACTGGCCGGCGCCCGGCACCGCCGGCCGCACCGCACCGCCGGTCGGCCCCGGCCACATCCGCGGCGTACGCGTCCCGGCGGCCTCCGCCCACCTGGTGGACGGGATGTCCGAGTACGGCGACTGACGGAGCGGCGACGGCGGGCGCCAGCCGATGCCGTCCCCCGCGGGGGCGTGAGCGGGGCGGGGCATGCATGGGGTCTGCGTGGGCCCTGTCTGGGGCGGGGGCGCCGTGATTCGGCGCAGGGGCGGAAGCACCGCGGTTCGGGCCCGTGCCAGAGCGTTCGGCGGCGCCTCGGGGGCACCGCCGCACCACCGCGCGCCCCCGCCGTCCGGGAACGGCCCGCCCCGGAGGGGAACCGTCTCCTTCCCCGCCCCGTCCCATCGGCGTCCCCAACCCGGGGACGGAGCCGTAGCGGAGAGCGGAGCCGAAGGAGTTACACCGTGAGCACCGAGGACACCCCCGAGGACCTCACCGAGGAGACCTCCGACCACGCGGACGCCCCCACCCGCCGCAAGCGACGCTCGCCCCTGGCCATCGCCACGGTCGCCGCGGCCGTGCTGGTGGTCGGCGGCGGAGGCGCCTACTGGGCCTCGTCGGCGGCGGACGACGACGACCCGGGCCAGTCGAGCAATACAGGCAATCTGCCGCCGCTGGCCCTGGACGGATTCGCCGACCCGGCCCAGACGGGTTTCCCTGGCGAGAGGGGGATCGCGGTGGGCGAGCCGAACCCCGGCCGGCCCACCTACCGGGCGACCGGCGAACTCCCGGGCGCCCCGGACCCGACCGCGCCGGTCTACCGGACGGCCCCCAAGGTCTCCCGGGCCGAGGTGGCGAAGCTGGCGAAGGCGCTGCGGATCACCGGTGAACCCCGGCTGGAGCGCGGCGTGTGGAAGGTCGGCGGGGCCCCGGAACGGATGAGCCCCACGCTGCGGGTGAAGGCGACGGGCGCCGGCGGCTGGTCGTACACCAGGTTCGGCGCGCCGGGCGGGGACGGCTGCCTTGAGCCGCCGCACACCATGGGCGAGGGCGCCGACGACGGCGCCACGGCCGAGCAGGCCCGCCCCTCGGGGCCGCGGTGCGGCTCGCTGCGCGACGGCCGGCCCGGCGGCGGGCTCAAGGACGCCGGGCGCAGCCGCGACGCCCAGGGCCCGGACGGTTCACAGGGCGGGCAGGACACGCCGGCCATACCCGACGGCGGGAGCCCGCCGGTCTCCGCGGCCGAGGCCGAGAAGGCCGCCGAGCCGGTGCTCGAAGCCCTCGGCCAGGACGAGGCGGCGGTGGACGCGAGCCGTACCTACGGGGCGGTACGGGCCGTGACCGCCGATCCGGTCATCGACGGGCTGCCCAGCTACGGCTGGCAGACCACGCTGGAGATCGGCGCGAACGGCCAGGTCGACGGCGCGAACGGCTTCCTCGCCGACCTGACGGCGAGCGATCCGTACCCGGTGGTCGGCGCCGAACAGGCGCTGCGCGCGCTCAACGCCGGCAGCGGGCAGCACGGCAAGGCGGACATCGGCGGCTGCAAGACCGCCAAGGACCCGGACGTGGTGGTCTCCGAAGAGAGCACGGATAAGACGAGCGCCCCCGAGCGCCATAAGGCACCCTGCGAACCGGCGGCGGGCAAGCAGCCGGTGGTCCAGGAAGTCCAGAAGGCGACCTTCGGGCTCGGCATGCGCTTCACGGAGGGCCGGCAGGTGCTGGTGCCCTCGTGGATCTTCACGGTACGCGCCGCGGACGCCAAGGACGGCGAGTCCGACACCGTCGTGACGCAGCCGGCGGTGGACCCGAAGTACCTGGTCGCCCCCACGTCGTCGCGCGCGGGCGGCTGGCACCCGGAGCGGACCGAGTCGTACGAGGTGCGCGGCAAGGAGCTGACGGTCCGGTTCGCGGCCGGGGTCTGCTCGACGTTCTCGGCCACGGCCGACACCTCGGAGTCGACGGTCAAGGTACGGGTCACCAGCAAGCGCACCCACCCGGAGCGGCCGTGCGTCAGCATGGCCAAGAACTACGAGCGGAAGATCACGCTGGACGAGCCGCTGGAGGACCGCAAGGTGGTGGACGCCACGACCGGCAAGACGGTGCCGCGCGAGCCGGCCAGCAAGTAGCGCGCTGACCGCCGGCCGCGGCCGGACCCGTGGGCCCCGCGGCAGCCTGTCAGGCCCGTCCCGTGACCGACGCCCCTGAGCGCCGGCGACGCAAGGGCACCTGGGACGGGTCCAGCACGGCCGCCGAGGCACGGCGCAGATGCGGCACGAAACGGGCGCGGAGCAAGCGCAGCCCCAGTACGACGGAGGCGGGGGGGGGGGGGGGGGGGGGGGGGCCGGGGCGCGCCCCCCCCCCCCCGGCCGGCCCCGGCGCCCCCCCCCCCCCCCCCCCCCCCCCCCCCCCCCCCC
>NZ_JBEHZD010000614.1:0-4194 GCF_040240285.1 Streptomyces sp. HSW2009
TGTGTATACCCCACTGGGCGGGGGGGGGGGGGGCCGCCGCGGCGGCTGCCGCAAGCCGTTCCCGGTGTCCGCCGACCCACAGGTTGCGCACCGCGAACGGGTGGGTGGGCAGGCTGATGTGGGCGGGCCGCTGTTCGAAGAGGTCCTGGAGGCGCGGGTCGTAACCCTGGCAGTAGAAGTCGGCCAGTGCCAGCAGGAGTTCCTGGTAGCGGGCGTGGTCCTGTGGGTTGCCCGCGGCCTCGTCGGTCATCTCCTGGACGACCGTGTGCACGGCGGCGTTGGGTGAGAACTCGCGCGGTACGGCACCGAGGTAGACCTTGCGGGGCTTCTCACCCTGCGCGGCCTGGCGGAGCAGTCGTACCGCGTCCTCCCGGTCGTGGACCACCAGCGCACACCGGTGCGCGAAGTGATGCCGACCGGCCATCAGGGTGTGACTGACCGACGACAGGTAACCCGCACCCGCATCGCTCTGCGCCGCCAGGTGATCGGCGAGCGCGGTCAGGTTCTGGGCCAGCGCCTCGGCGGTCTTGGCGGAGAGCGGCAGCAGGTAGGCGGGGGCGACCGGCTGGGCCGCGAGCCGCTCCTGCTCGGCCCGCTCGGTGCCGTGGGCTTCGAGGACGACGTGGGCGTTGGTCCCACTGAACCCGAAGGCGCTCACCCCACCACGCCGCGGCACCCCGTCAACACGCTCAGGCCAGGCCCGCACCTCACGGTTGACGAAGAACGGACTGTCCTCCCACCGAATGTAATCACTCAACTCTTCACAATTGATGCTCGGCGGAATCACCTCCCGCCGCATCGCCTGCGCCAACACCATCACACTCACCAGACCCGAAGCAGCCTGCGTATGACCGATGTTCGGCTTCGTCGACGTCAACGCACAGAACCCAGTCCGCTCCGTCGACTCCTTGAACGCCTCCGCCAGCGCATTGATCTCAATCGGGTCACCAAGCCGCGTACCCGTACCGTGCGTCACCAGGTACTCCAGCGACTCCGGCGCAATCGCCGTACGCTCGTACGTCTCCCGCAACAGACGAGCCTGAGCCGCGCCACTGGGCGCCGTGATCCCATTCGTCTTGCCGTCATAGTTCACGCCACTGCCCAGCACCGTCGCGTAGATCCGCTGACCATCAGCCTCGGCAGCCTGCTGACGCTTGAGCACCAACACCGCCACCGCCTCACCCGGCACCATCCCATCCGCACGCCGGTCAAACGCCCGGCACAAACCCTCCTCCGACAGCATCCCGGCGCGGGCCATCGCGTCGTAGGTGCCGGGGAAGGAGAGGATGTTGGCGCCGGCGACGATCGCGGTGTCACAGTCGCCGTACCGCAGGCTCAGGCACGCCTCGTGCAACGCCACCAGACCCGAGGAGCACGAGGTGTTGATCGCCATGCTCGGACCCGACAGGTTCAGGAAGTACGCCAGGCGCGAGGCGAGGATGGAGGTGGCGTTGGAGGTGACGCTGCCTTCCTCGCCGGTGAGGAAGACGTAGTCGGCCTCCTCGACGCCGACGAACACGCCGACCTTCTCGCGGCCCAGGTGCTCGGCGCCGTAACCGGCGTCCTCCAGGGCCTTCCACATCTCCTGGAGCATCAGGCGCTGGCGCGGGTCCATGTTCTCCGCCTCGCGCGGCGAGATCTCGAAGAACAGCGGATCGAACTCCGCCACCCCCTCGATCGCGCCCATCCGGCGCTCGGTGCCCCAGTCGGGACGCCGGTCGGCCGGCACCTGGCCGACCATGGAGCGGCCGTCGGCCAGCACCTGCCACAACTCGTCCACCGTCCGCGCACCCGGGAACCGACCGCTCATACCGACGATCGCCACTGGCTCGGGACCGGCGTCCGCGCCGCCGCTGCGCACCACCCGGCCGGAGACCGGGCGCCGCCGCTTGACGGCCCGGGTCACCCGCCGCTTGACGGGGGCGCTGCCGCTGTGGCCCGGGTGGTAGAAGACCTCGACGGTGTCGCCGTGCGCGGCAAGCAGGTGGCCGCCGAGGCCCTCCAGGGTGGGGTAGCTGAAGAAGACGTCGGGGGTGAGCTCGATGCCCAACCGCTCGGCGAGCACACCGGCGAACTCCACCAGGCTGATCGAATCGAAGCCGTAGTCCTGGAGGTTGGCCGACTCGTCCAGCTTGTCGATGGGCAGCTTGAGCAGTTGCGACACCGCGTCCTTCAGTTCCCACTCCAGGCACTGCGCGATCGACCAGCCGACCATCTCGGCGCGCCGCCCGGGGCCGGGGGCCACCGCGGCACCCTCGCCGCCGTCGCTCACGGTCTCCTCGACCTCTTCGTAGGCGGTGTACTCCTCGAAGGCGTCCGCGTCGTCCGCCTGGCCGCGGCGGCCGAGTTGCTTGGCCAGGTCCTCATCGGACGGCCAGTACAGCTCGCGGGCGAAGGGGTGGGTGGGCAGGCTGATGCGGGTGGGTTGCCGGTCGAAGAGGCCGTCGAAGCGGAGCTCGTAACCCTGGCAGTAGAAGTCGGCCATGGCCAGCAGGAGTTCCTGGTAGCGACCGGAGTCCTGGCGGCTGCGCGGGGCCTCCGCCACCAGGTCCTCGACCAGGCTGTTGGGGGTGAAGTCGCGGGTGACGGTGCCCAGGTAGACCTTGCGGGGCTTCTCACCCTGCGCGGCCTGGCGGAGCAGTCGTACCGCGTCCTCCCGGTCGTGGACCACCAGCGCACACCGGTGCGCGAAGTGGTGCCGACCGGCCATCAGGGTGTGACTGACCGACGACAGGTAACCCGCACCCGCATCGCTCTGCGCCGCCAGGTGATCGGCGAGCGCGGTCAGCAACTGTTCCAGGGCCTCGGGGGACTTGGCCGAGACCGGCAGCAGGTACGAGGCGACCGCGGGCTGTTCCGCCAACTGGGCCCGGTGCGTACGGGCCGAGCCGTGGGCTTCGAGTACGACGTGGGCGTTGGTGCCACTGAACCCGAAGGCACTCACCCCACCACGCCGCGGCACCCCGTCAACACGCTCAGGCCAGGCCCGCACCTCACGGTTGACGAAGAACGGACTGTCCTCCCACCGAATGTAATCACTCAACTCTTCACAATTGATGCTCGGCGGAATCACCTCCCGCCGCATCGCCTGCGCCAACACCATCACACTCACCAGACCCGAAGCAGCCTGCGTATGACCGATGTTCGGCTTCGTCGACGTCAACGCACAGAACCCAGTCCGCTCCGTCGACTCCTTGAACGCCTCCGCCAGCGCATTGATCTCAATCGGGTCACCAAGCCGCGTACCCGTACCATGCGTCACCAGATACTCCAGCGACTCCGGCGCAATCGCCGTACGCTCGTACGTCTCCCGCAACAGACGAGCCTGAGCCGCGCCACTGGGCGCCGTGATCCCATTCGTCTTACCGTCGTAATTGACGCCACTGCCCAGCACCGTCGCGTAGATCCGCTGACCATCAGCCTCGGCAGCCTGCTGACGCTTGAGCACCAACACCGCCACCGCCTCACCCGGCACCATCCCATCCGCACGCCGGTCAAACGCCCGGCACAAACCCTCCTCCGACAGCATCCCGGCGCGCGCGAGGGCGTCGTAACTGCCCGGGTAGGAAAGGATGTTGGCGCCGGCGACGATCGCGGTGTCACAGTCGCCGTACCGCAGGCTCAAGCACGCCTCGTGCAACGCCACCAGACCCGAGGAGCACGAGGTGTTGATCGCCATGCTCGGACCCGACAGGTTCAGGAAGTAGGCGAGCCTGGCGGCCAGGATGGACGTGGCGTGCGCGGTGACGCTGCCCTCCTCGCCGGTGAGGAAGATGTAGTCACCCTCCTCGACGCCGACGAAGACACCCACCTTCTCTTCGCTGAGCTGTCGCGGGCCGTAGCCGGCGTCCTCCAGGGCGCCCCACATCTCCTGGAGCAGCAGCCGCTGGCGCGGGTCCATGTTCTCCGCCTCGCGCGGCGAGATCTCGAAGAACAGCGGATCGAACTCGGCGACGCCGGGGATGGCGGCGATGCGGCGCTCGGTGCCCCAGGCGGGGCGCCGGTCAGCCGGGGCCTCGCCGACCACGGAGCGGCCGTCGGCCAGCACCTGCCACAGCTCATCCACCGTCCGCGCACCCGGGAACCGACCGCTCATACCGACGATCGCCACCGGCTCGGGACCGGCGTCCGCGCCGCCGCGCCGCACCAGGCGGCCGGCGGCGGCCCGGCGCCGCGTGCCGGCCTTGCCCGAGG
>NZ_JBEHZD010000615.1:0-4186 GCF_040240285.1 Streptomyces sp. HSW2009
GGCCCCCGCCCCCCCCCCCGCGGGCCGGGGGCGGCCCCGCCCCCCCGCCCCCCCCCCCCCCCCCCCCCCCCCCCCCCCCGCCCCCGGGCCGGGGCCCCGGCCCCGGCGCCGCCCGCGGCGTACCCGCCGGGGCGCCAGGGCGCCGGCTCCGGCGCCGGCTCGGGCGACCAGCCGAGGGCTGCGGCGTCCGCGGTCACCGGCGACTCGATGAGCCCGTGCATGGCGAGCAGCGACACCAGCGGTTCGATGACCCGGCGGGGCGCCGCGCCGGCCGGGTAGCGGCCGTGGTCCTCCTGGCCGCCGGTGGCCGACGCGACGTGCAGCGTGCAGCGGCGCAGCGCGTCGAAGGGCCGCAGCCACGCCTGCCCGGCGTGCTGGCGCAGCAGCCCGTACACGTCCCGGCTCTCCTCGTACGCCCGCGTCGGGTCGAGCGCCCCGCCGGGCGCCTCGGTGAACCAGCGGCTGACCGGCGGCTGGAAGCGCAACAGGTCGGCCTTGGCGAGCACCAGGGCGCCGGCCACGTCCAGGTAGGGGCCGTTCTTCGGCAGCCGGTCGAGGACGGTGCTGAACGCCAGGTCGCCGTCCCGGTTGACGGCCAGGCCCCAGCGTTCCCTGGCGTGGTCCAGGTGCGGCAGCGGCAGCGCGAGCGCCGGGTCGACGACGAAGATCACGCCGTCCACGCCGAGCAGGAAGCGCAGCACCGCATCGGTGCGCACCAGGTCCTCGCCGCCGAGGTCGAAGAAGGCCACCGGCCTGGTGCGGCCCTGCGCGTCGGTGATCAACAGCGCCTCGATCAGCGAGGCGAAGCCGGTCAGGCCGAGGCCGCCGGTGTGGCCGAGTACCTGGCCGTTGCGGAGCGGCTGGACCCATTCGCGGACGAAGCGGGCGTGTTGTTCGGGGTTGACGGACTGCCAGGAGAGGCCGAAGGGTTCCAGGCCGCCGTCGGTGATCTCGGCGATCATCTGGGTCAGCAGATGGGTCTTGCCGGTGGAGGACTGGCCGACCATGGCGATGGTCAGCGGCCGGCCGTGGGTGAGGTAGGGCACCGGGATGTAGTGCTCGGGGAAGTCCGGGTCGGCGGCGCACTTCTGGACGGCGGCGCGCATCACGTCCTTCAGCCGGACCGGGTTGCCGATGCCGGAGATGTCGAGCTTCTGGTACTGCATCCGGTCGTCGGCCGCGTACAGGGCGCCCAGGTCGAGCCGGATGGACTCCAGGCAGTACGGGCACAGCAGCCCCTCGTCCGGGTGCTCGGCGCCCGGCCTGCGGGGTCGGCCCGGGGCCTGCTGTTTGAGGCGCAGGGCGTGGGTGAAGGCCCGTGCGTGCGGGGCGCCGTCCGCGCCGGGCGTGGGCAGCGCGATGCGGCCCGGGCTGCCGGGCGCGAGCAGGTCCAGGAGTTCGGTCGGGGTCGGCCGGTCGGCGGCGCGCGGCGCGAACGCCTCGCGCAGCGTCCCGGCCAGCACCCGGTGTTCGCCGAGGTCGGCAGGTGCCCGGTCGGCCGGCCCGGCCCGGCCGGTGACCAGTTGGTAGAGCACCTGGGCCACGCTCCACAGGGCATCCCGGGAGTCCGCTTCGCCCTCGGCGCGGCGCTGTTCGGGCGAGGCGTAGGGGGCCCGGCCCCAGCGAGTGCGGGGCCGGCCGGTGCGGGCCGCCGACTCCAGGCCCCACAGTTGGGCGGCGGTGCCGTCCCACAGCACGCTCGCCGGCGAGATGCCGCGCAGCACCGTCTGCTCCCCGTCCAGCTGGGGCAGCGCGAGCAGCAGATCGCGGGCGAGCACCCGCTGGTCGGTGGCGGAGATGACGTGGGTGCGCAGCGCGGGCGTGCCGCGCGGCGCCGCGTACAGCAGGTACGGCTCGACGGTGTCGAGTTCGTGGCCGACGATGCGCGGGAAGAGCTGCGCGTACTCGCTGTCCTCCACGGTGCGGAGCAGGTGCAGGGCCGTGCCGACCTCGGTGTCGAGCAGGGCGCGGGCCGCCGGGTTGGCCGCGTCCGTACGAGCCAGTCTGACCTGCACGATCGGCTGGCCCTCGTCGCCCAGCAGCCCGTTGCGGACCAACTGCGGCAGCGCCGGGTCGCGCCGGGTGGTGGGGCCGAACCTGATGGGGGCGGTGTGCCGCTGCCCGGCCGGCGTGCTGAAGGCCAGCATCGCCCGGTGCGCCCCGGTCTCCGACGCCCGGTGCGGCTGTGAGGTGCTGGTCACCAGCGGTCGCCGTCCCTTCGTTCGTACGCGTCGACCCGGTCGCTTTCGGAGTTGTGCCGCGGCCGTACGGTGTCGACCACGCCCCTCCGCAGCGGGGTCAGTCTGATCAGCCCGGCGTACCGGCCGGTTGCGGTCCACAGGGCGTCGTCCGCCTGGTCGGTGCCGGTGGCCCGCCAGGACCGCTCGACGTCGCCGCGCACCGCTTCGGGGGCGAATCTGATCCACACCGCGGCGCCCGGGTCGCGGCTGAGCAGCGTGGCCTGTTCGGGCGACGACAACTGCACGACGATGTGCCGTTCGGCCTCGGCGCCGACCAGTTCGGCCACCCGGTGCGGGTCGGTGCCCAGCAGGTTGGTGCAGGTGGCGCGGGTGCGCTGGCGGTCGGCGAACGGGGGCGGGGCGAGCACGCCGGCCCGCTGGAGGTGCCGGCGTGCGGTGGCCAGGAGTTCCCGCACCCGGTCCTCGGTGCGCTGTACGGCCAGCGCGCCGGCCTGCCCGCGCTCGACGGCGCCCCAGTACGGGCGCATCGCCTCAAGGGCGGCGTCGGTGAGGTCGTCGGCCAGGGTCGCGACCTGTTCGGGGCCGCCCTCGCCGGTCTCCCGCTCCAGCCAGCGCGGGGTGTTGGCGGCGGTCCACGGCTCGGCGGGGAACTCGGCCGGCTGCGGCGGGACCGGGTCGGCGGCCACCTCGCCGGCGTTCGCCTCCTCCCAGGTGCTCGCCTCCTCCCAACTGCCGCCGCCCTCCCAGGAGTAGGCGGTGGCCCAGTCGTCGTCGCCCGCGTCGGTCGGTAGCGCGCCGGTCTCCAGCGTGGAGGTGCTGTTGAGCCAGTCGTCGCCGGCGAGCGCGTCGGGCGAGGTGGGCCCGCCGGCCGACGGCGCGGGCACCTCGCTCGCCGCCTCCGCGTCGGCCGCAGCCGCCGTCGCCCGCAGCATGCCGGCGACCGAGCGGGCCGCATCGGCGCAGTACAGCCGCTCGTCGGCGGCCCAGTGCTCGCGCACCGCCTCGGCCAGCAGCCCGTCGAGCCCGTCGAGGACCTGCCGCAGGGCGGCGATGCCGTACGCCTCGGCCCAGGCGTCGGTCGCCGCGTACCACAGCCGGCGCGCGGTCTCCACGGCCAGTACGACACCGACGACGAGCCCGGCGACCCCCAACCACAGGGGTGGGGCGGCGAGTTGGCAGGCGGCGAGGCCGGCGCCGGCGCCCAGGCAGACCGCGACCCGGGGGCCGACCGCCCACCGGTCCGGGTGGCCCGGGCCCCACAGCCGGGCGGCGCCGAGCAGCACGATGCCGATGAAGACCAGCGGCACCGCGGCGGCTGCGGCGAGCAGCGGGCCCGACCACAGCGCGCCCAGCAGGCCGGCCGCGCCGGCGGCTGCGGTGCCGAGCGCCGGGGCCGGCACCGGGGCGCCCTGTTGCGCGCGGCGGGCGACCCGCTCGGGTGCGTGCTCGGCGAGGCCGGGCAGCAGGGCGCTGCCCGGCACCGGCTCCACCCGGCCGGCGAGGCCGACGAAG
Organism: Streptomyces sp. HSW2009; assembly: GCF_040240285.1. Taxonomy (NCBI): domain Bacteria; kingdom Bacillati; phylum Actinomycetota; class Actinomycetes; order Kitasatosporales; family Streptomycetaceae; genus Streptomyces; species Streptomyces sp. HSW2009. The sequence continues at coordinate 3,714 of NZ_JBEHZD010000615.1, forward strand.
CGTTGGGCCACCGCCCGCAGCGCCAGCTTCTGGGCGAGGAGCTTGCCGGCGAACTCGCGCAGCCCCTCGCCGATCCGCTCCCCCACGCCGTCCGCCGACGGCACCCGCAGGCCGAGTGCGGCGAGCCGGGTGGCGGCCTCGGCGGCGGCCGGCGCGGAACCGGTGGTGCTGCCGCTGCGCAGCGCCGTGGCGACCAGGTCGCGGTACTCCACCAGCGCCTGGTGGGCGCGGTCGATCTCGTCCTCGAACGCCTGCCGGCGGGAGGGGGCGAGCAGTCCGGGCAGCGTCTGGAGTTCCAGCAGCGCCTCCTCGGCGTCCACCAGGGCCTGGGCGCAGGCCAGGTAGGCGCCTTCGGCGACGCCGCCGGGCTCCCGGTGCGCCCGGCCCCGGCCGCCGCGGCCCGCGCCCCGCCCGCCCCGCGGCTCCCGCAGCGCCGCGCCCGCCCACGCGCCGGGGGCGGTCGGGTTTAAAAA
>NZ_JBEHZD010000616.1:0-4078 GCF_040240285.1 Streptomyces sp. HSW2009
AGATGGGTATACGAGACAGCCGTAGCCACCGCGCCGCACCCGCCGGCCCGCGGGCCCGACCCGCCGTGCCTCGACTGACCCCGCCGGCCCCGCCCCGCCGTGCCCACGTACGCACCCGCGCGCGTGGGCACGGCGCTTCGGTAGGCCGCCGGCCCGTCCCCGGCCCGTTGCAGGCACGGCCCGGGCGGCCGGGCGCCCGATCCCTGACCGTGGGTGTTGCGTAATTGCGTGCGCGTCGGCCGTCGGTGTCGGATCATGGCCGCATGTGCGCCGACCGCCAGCACGACACCCGGAGGCAGACCCTGCCGACCAGCCCTGCCGGCCCGAACGGCACGAGCAACGCCAACAAGCCGGCCAAGCGGCCGAAGAAGACGGAACGGCTGGCCGCCGCGCCCGCGGTACCGGGCCCGGCCGGGGAGGCCGGCGGCCCGGTGCCGGTCGGGATGACCCCGACCGAGCACGCGCTGCCGATCCGGCTCAACGTCGACGACAGCGACTCGCCGTCCGACGTGGTGGACGCGCTGTTCCTGGGCCGGTTCGCCACCGGTGAGCAGCCGTTCGCCCGCAGCCACTCGGTGGACCGCGTCAAGAGCGGTCTGACCCTGTTGCCGCCCGGCGCCCGGGTGCTGCGCTCGGCCAGGGACGACGACCGCAGCGCACTGCTCGCCGAGGGCGACGGCTGGACGCTGCTGGTCTCGCGCTGGAACCGGGGCGCGGACGTCACCGTGACGGCGGTCAGCGAAGAGCTCGCCGAGAAGGTGCTCAGGCAGTCCGTCGAGGACGCCGAGGACGAGCCCGAGCCGCAGCCGGAGAACGTCACGATGGGCTTTTGGTACGTGTCGCCGCGGCGCGGCCCGTACCGGACGACGCGACAGATCTCGGCCGGCACCTGGCCGGAGATCCGCGGCAACTACACGGCGCCGGTGGCCTCCGCCATGGACCGGCTGATGAAGGTGACACCGGACGACATCTCCGGGCGGCTGCTGCTGTTGCACGGCCCCCCGGGCACCGGCAAGACCTCGGCGCTGCGCACGCTGGCCCGCTCCTGGCGGGAGTGGTGCCAGGTGGACTGCGTGCTGGACCCGGAGCGGCTGTTCAACGACGTCGGCTATCTGATGGACATCGCCATCGGCGAGGACGACGGGAGCGCCGGTGGCCGCTGGCGGCTGCTGCTCCTTGAGGACTGCGACGAGTTGATCCGCGGCGAGGCCCGGCACACCGCGGGGCAGGCGCTCTCCCGGCTGCTCAACCTGACCGACGGGCTGCTGGGGCAGGGCCGCAACGTGCTGGTCGGCGTCACCACCAACGAGGACCTGGAGCGGCTGCACCCGGCCGTGGTCCGCCCCGGCCGCTGCCTGGCCCGGATCGAGGTGGGCGCGCTGACCCGCCCCGAGGCGGTGGGTTGGCTGGGCACCGAGGAGGGCGTGGGCCGGGACGGCTCCACCCTGGCCGAGTTGTACGCGCTGCGCCGCGGCACCGGCCCGGCTTCCGTACCGGCTCCTGCGTCCGGTGCCGACGCCGGCCTGTACCTGTGATCTGACGGGCGGGCGCCGCGCACGGCCCGGGCCGGGGCGCCCGCCCCTCAACCCGTGCCGTACGCGGCTTCAGCCCGTGCCGTAGGCGGGCTCAGCCCGTGCCGTACGCGGCGCGCAGCGCGTCCGTGACCGCCGCCGTGGCCGCCGCCTGCTCCACGCCCAGGTGGTGGGCGCGGCGCGCGTACTGCTCGGCGGCGGTGGCCAGTTCGCGGGCGGCGGCGTCAGCGGCTGCGGCAACGAACGAGCCGTGCCGGCCCCGGGTCTCGATCACGCCGTCCGTCTCCAGCGCGCGGTACGCCTTGGCGACCGTGTTCGCCGCGAGCCCCAGGTCCTGGGCCAGGCCGCGCACCGTCGGCAGCTTGTACCCCACCGGCAGGAGACCGCTTCTGGCCTGGTCGGCCACCTGGCTGCGCACTTGCTCGAAGGGTGCGGTGCCGGTGTCGGGATCGACGGTGATGCGCAGGGACACGGGGCGGGCTCCTGACGGGTGAGGGGACACCGTCCCATTGTGACCAGCTCCGTGCGGCCCCGGGGCACCGGTCAGCACACCCGGTCACAACTCCAGCGTGATGTCGTAACGCCGCAGCCAGGCGTCGATGCCCAGGACCAGTTCGGTGCTGGCCCGCAGCCGGTCGCCGGTGGGGTCGGCCAGCGCCGCGCGCAGCGTGCGTTCGTCCAGCAGGGGGCGTACGGGCGCGTTGGGGTCGGCGGCGAGCCGGTGCAGTTCCGCGCGGAGCGCGCGGGCGTAGCGGGGGTCCTGGGTGGCCGGGTAGGGGCTCTTGACCCGGTCCACGACGGCGCGCGGCAGCAGGTCCTGGGCGGCGGCGCGCAGCAGGGACTTCTCCCGGCCGTCGAAGGTCTTCATCGCCCAGGGCGTGTTGAAGACGTACGAGACCAGCCGGTGGTCGCAGAAGGGCACCCGCACTTCGAGGCCGACGGCCATGCTCGTGCGGTCCTTGCGGTCCAGGAGGATCTGGAGGAAGCGGGTCAGGCCCAGGTAACACAGCTCGCGCATGCGCCGCTCCGTCGGGTCGTCGCCGTCGCGGTGCGGCACTTCGGCGAGCGCGTCGTGGTAGCGGGCCGCCCGGTAGCCGGCGAGGTCGAGCTTGCCGACGAGGGACGGGTCGAGCAGGGCGGTGCGGGCGGTGCGCCCGCCGCCGACGAAGGAGGAAGCGAGGTCGACGACGCTCCAGGGGAAGGTGTCCGCCCGTACGGTGTGCGGCTGGTGGAACCAGCCGTAACCGCCGAACACCTCGTCGGCCGACTCCCCCGACAGGGCGACCGTCGAGTGTTCCCGTACGGCCTTGAAGAGCAGGTAGAGCGAGGTGTCGGCGTCGCCGAAGCCGTCCGGGGTGTCGCGGGCGCCGAGCACCCGGGCGCGGTGGTCGCGGTCCATCAGGGCCGCGGTGTCCAGGACGATGTCGCGGTGGTCGGCGCCGACGTGGTCGGCCAGCGCGTGGGCGTACGGGCCGTCAGGGGTGGGGCGCAGGTCGCTGGCCCGGAAGTGTTCGGTGTGGCCGGCGAAGTCGACGGCGAAGGAGCGGACGGGGCCGCGGCCGGCGGCGGCGAGTTGGCCGGCGGCCAGCGCGGTCAGCGTGGAGGAGTCCAGACCGCCGGAGAGCAGGGTGCACAGCGGCACGTCGGCCACCAACTGTCGGGCAACGATGTCAGCGAGCAGTTCGCGCACCCGGCCGACGGTGGTCGGCAGGTCGTCGGTGTGGTCGTCGGCCGCAAGGCTCCAGTAGCGGTGCGCGCTGACCCCGGTGCGCCGCACCCGTACGGTGTGGCCCGGGCGCACCTCGTACATGCCCCGGTAGGCGGCGTGGCCCGGGGTCTTGGTGAAGGAGACCAACTCGGCCAGGCCCTCGGCGTCCACGACGGCGGGTACGGACTGGTGGGCGAGGATCGCCTTGGGTTCGGAGCCGAAGAGCACGCCGTCGGGCAGGGGGTAGTAGTAGAGCGGCTTGATCCCCATCCGGTCCCTGACCAGCAGCAACTCCTGGGTGCGCGGGTCCCATGCGGCGAACGCGTACATGCCGTTCAGCCGCTCGGCGCAGCCCGCGCCCCACTCCAGGTAGGCGCGGAGCACGACTTCGGTGTCGCTGCGGGTGCGGAAGGCGTGGCCGCGCGAGCGCAGTTCGGCCCGCAGCTCGCGGTGGTTGTAGACCTCGCCGCTGTAGCTCAGGACCGCCTCGGTGCGGCCGTCGGCGGTGGCGGCCATCGGCTGGACGCCGCCGGGCAGGTCGATGACGGCGAGCCTGCGGTGGCCGAGCGCCGCGTGCCCCGCCAGCCAGGTGCCGCCGGCGTCCGGGCCGCGGCAGGCCATGGTCTGCGTCATGGCGTCGACGGCACGCTGTTCGCCGGTGAGGTCACGGTCGTAGGAGATCCATCCGGTGATGCCGCACATGGTTGCGGTGCCTCCATCGGTTCGCCGCCCCCGGCGGGCCCGGGGCGCGGGGCGACCCCCCTCGGGGGGGCGCCCCCCCGGCGCCCCGGGGGGGGCGGGGGGGGGGGCGGCGGGCCCCGACCCCGCCCCAAAGGGG
>NZ_JBEHZD010000617.1:0-4152 GCF_040240285.1 Streptomyces sp. HSW2009
CCCCCCCCCCCCCCCCCCCCCCCCCCCCCCAATCTTTTTTTACCCCCCCCACCCGCCCACCCCCCATCGGCGGCCGCCTGGGGGGCTCGGAGATGTGAATACGAGACAGCCCGCCACGCCGGGTGCCGCACCCACCCCACACGCCGCCCGCCGCGGCCACCCCACCGCCCCACCCACCCGTACAACACCCCTGACCAGCCCATAGGCAGCCAGCAACCACTGGCACGGTGAAACGGGTCGTGTCGGTGCGGTGAAAACGGGTTACCGTCGGGTACCCAAACGGGCGCCGGCCGCATACGCTCACCCGCATGATGGACTCGAAGGGCACCGCTCAGGCCACCGGCAGCACCCCTCCCGCCACCCCGCGGAACCCGGTCTTCACCGCCCCCGAAGGCAGCCGTACGGCGGCCGACGTGGTCACCCCCGAGCTCGTCTCGCGGCTCACCCGGGCCGTGGTCGGCACCGGCAGCACCTGCAACCACACGCCGTTCACCGGCGAGAAGCTCGCCGAACTGCCCGAGTCCACGCCCGCCGACGTCGCCACCGCCTTCGAGCGCGCCCGGCACGCGCAGCGGCTGTGGGCCGCCACCCCGGTCCGCGAGCGCGCCGCCGTCCTGCTCCGCTTCCACGACCTGCTGCTGCGCCGGCAGGCCGAGGCGCTGGACCTGATCCAACTGGAGACCGGCAAGTCCCGGCTGCACGCCCACGAGGAGGTGCAGTCGGTCAGCGTCGCGGCCCGGCACTACGGCCGCAAGGCGCCCGGCTACCTCGGCCCCAAGGGCCACACCGGCGTCATCCCCACCCTCACCAAGGTCACCGAACTGCGCCAACCGCGCGGCGTCGTCGGCCAGATCACCCCCTGGAACTACCCGCTCGAACTGTCGGCGGGCGACGCCCTGCCCGCCTTCGTCGCCGGCAACGCCGTGGTGATGAAGCCCGACACGGAGACCGCGCTGACCGCGCTGTGGGCCCGTGAGCTGTTGATCGAGGCCGGGCTGCCGGCGGAGCTGTGGCAGGTGGTGATCGGGGACGGGCCGGTGATCGGCCCCGCCGTCGTCGCGCACGCCGACTACGTCTCCTTCACCGGCTCCACCCGCACCGGCCGCGAGGTCGCCCGCGGCGCTGCCGACCGCCTCGTCGGCTGCTCGCTCGAACTCGGCGGCAAGAACGCCATGTTGGTGCTGTCCGACGCCGACCTGGACAAGGCAGCGGCCGGCGCGGTGCGCGGCGCGTACTCGTCCGCCGGTCAACTCTGCATCTCCATCGAGCGGCTGTACGTGCACGCGTCGGTGGCCGACGCGTTCGTCGAGCGGTTCGCGGCCCGCACCCACGCCCTGCGGCTCGGCACCGGCCTCGGCTACGGCGCCGACATGGGCTCGCTGGTCTCCGGCCGGCAACTGGAGACCGTGGTGCGGCACGTGGACGAGGCGGTGGCCGCCGGAGCCACCCTCGTCGCCGGCGGACGCGCCCGCCCCGACATCGGCCCGTACTTCTACGAGCCGACCATCCTGGACGGCGTCACGCCCGAGATGGCCGTCTGCGCCGAGGAGACCTTCGGACCGGTCGTCTCGATCTACCGCTTCACCGACGAGGACGAGGCCGTCGAGCGGGCCAACGCCACCCCGTACGGCCTCAACGCCAGCGTCTGGACGCGCAACGGGGCCCGCGGCCGGGCCGTCGCCGCCAAGCTGCGCGCCGGCACCGTCAACGTCAACGAGAGCTACGCCGCCGCGTACGGCAGCGCGCAGGCACCCATGGGCGGCATGGGCGATTCGGGGCTCGGCCGCCGGCACGGCGGCGAGGGCGTCCTGAAGTACACCGAGGCGCAGACCGTCGCCCAGCAGCGGCTGCTGCCCCTCGCCCCCTCCCTCGGCCTCTCGCACGAGCAGTACGCCCAGCTCATGACCCGGGGCCTGCGCCTGATGAAGGCCGTCGGCCTGCGCTGAAGGCCAAGGCCCAGCGGAGCCCCGCCGAACCCGCCCGCCCCTACGGAGGTGTCCCCGTGCCCCAGGACGACCGCGCCCGCCCCGACTCCGCGAGCGGCCCCCCGGCCGCCGCTGCGGCACCCGCGGACGCCCCGCCCGCCGACGCCCCGTACGACAGCGCTGTGCACGCCAGCGCCAGCACCGCCGCCGGCGCCGACTCCGGTGACGACACCGGTGACGACACCGCGTACGACTACGACGTCCTCGTCATCGGCTCCGGCTTCGGCGGGGCGGTCAGCGCGCTGCGGCTGAGCGAGAAGGGCTACCGGGTCGGCGTCGTCGAAGCGGGCCGCAGGTTCGCGCGCGAGGCGCTGCCGAAGAACTCCTGGGACCTGCGCAACTACCTGTGGGCGCCGGCGCTCGGCCTCTACGGCATCCAGCGCATCCACGTCCTCGGCAAGGTGATGGTGCTGGCCGGCGCCGGCGTGGGCGGCGGCTCGCTCAACTACGCCAACACGCTGTACGTGCCGCCGCCGGCCTTCTTCCAGGACGTGCAGTGGGGCCACATCACCGACTGGCAGGAGGAGTTGCGCCCCTACTACGACCAGGCGCAGCGGATGCTCGGCGCCCGCCTCAACAAGACGCTCACCCCCTCCGACGTGCACCTGAAGGACGCGGCCGAGAAGATGGGGGTGGGCGAAACGTTCCACATGGCCCCGGTCGGCGTGTTCTTCGGCGACGGCGACGACGCCACCGCACCGGACACCGGCACGGGGGTGCGGGCCGCGCCAGGACAGTCGGTGCCCGACCCGTACTTCGGCGGCGCCGGCCCCGCGCGGCGGGCCTGCACCGAGTGCGGCGAGTGCATGACCGGCTGCCGGCACGGCGCCAAGAACACCCTCAACGAGAACTACCTCTACCTCGCCGAGCGGGCCGGCGCAGCCGTGCACCCGATGACCACCGTCGTCGGCCTCGGCGAACACCCCGCCGGCGGCTACCGGGTCGCGACCGTGCCCACCGACCGCCGCCGCGGCACCCGCCCCCGCACGCTCCGCGCCCGCCAGGTGGTGGTCGCCGCCGGCACGTACGGCACCCAGACGCTGCTGCACGCCATGCGCGACCGGGGCGAACTGCCGCGCATCTCACCCAAGATGGGCACGCTGACCCGCACCAACTCCGAGGCCATACTCGGCTCGCAGACCACCGACCGGCGCTACCGGAAGATCAGCGGCGAGCGGCGGGCCGACTTCACCAAGGGCGTGGCCATCACCTCGTCCATCCATCCCAACGCCACCACCCACATCGAACCGGTGCGCTACGGCAAGGGCTCCAACGGCATGGGCTCGCTGTCCATCCTCCAGTTCACCCACCGCGAGCGGGTGCCCAACTGGATCAGCTACCTGGCGGCGAACCTCAGGCACCCGGTGCACGCGGGCCGCGCCCTGTCCAACCACCGCTGGTCCGAGAAGACCATCATCAGCCTGGTGATGCAGACCCACGACAACTCGCTGACCACCTACCGCAAGGCCAAGGGGCTCGGCAAGGGCCTGCTGACCGCGCGGCAGGGGCACGGCGCGCCCAACCCGGACCGCATCCCGGAGGGTGAGGAGGCGGCGCGCCTGGTGGCCGAGTCGATCAACGGCTTCACCGGCACCAACGTCGGCGAGCTGATGGGCACCCCGCTCACCGCGCACTTCCTCGGCGGCTGCCCGATCGGCACCAGCGCCGAGCACGGCGTCATCGACCCGTACCACCGGCTCTTCGGCCACCCGGGCGTCCACGTCGTCGACGGCTCGGCGATCACCGCCAACCTGGGCGTCAACCCCTCGCTGACCATCACCGCACAGGCCGAGCGGGCGATGGCGCTGTGGCCCAACAAGGGCGAGGCCGACCCGCGCCCGGCCCAGGACCAGCCCTACCGGCACCTGGCCCCCATCGCCCCGCACCACCCGGCCGTCCCCGCGGACGCCTTCGGCGCGCTGGACCTCCCGTTCCTGCCGGGCCCCGCGGGGCCGCCGATGGCGGGCGGGCCCAGGGACGCGCACGGGGCCGCCCCGGCCGCCCCGTAGGTCCGCACAGAGGGTTCCGTACGGACTGCTGGGGCGACCGGGACGGCCCCGGGAGCCGCCGGCCGGCGCGGGGCCCCCCCCCCCCCGCCCCGCCGGGGGGGGGGGGGGGGGGGGGGGGGGGGGGCGCGCGGCGGGGGGGGGGGGGGGGGGGGTTGGTG
>NZ_JBEHZD010000618.1:0-4121 GCF_040240285.1 Streptomyces sp. HSW2009
CCCCCCCCCCCCCCCCCCCCCCCCCCCCCCCCCCCCCCCCCCCCCCCCCCCCCCCCCCCCCCCCCCCCCCCCCCGCCTCCGGGGTGGCGCACCGGCCCGCGGCGCCACGCCACGGTGCCACGGCCTCGACAGCCGTACGTACGTGCCGCGGGGCCGCAGCCCCCGAAACCAACCCACAACCACCCCACAAGCAACCCCAGCCCCACCCGGCCGCCCGCCCGCGTCAAGGCGGCCCGACCATGACGAAGAGCTGATCATCGGGCGACGCACCCCGCTCTCGCCGCTGGCGGGCCGGCCCGGCTCCTTATGCTGAAGACATGAGTACCCCCGCCCGCTTCGATCGCGGCCACACCGATGACCTGATCTCCTTCCTCGGCGCGAGCCCATCGCCCTACCACGCGGTGGCGAACGCCGCCGCGCGACTGGAGAAGGCCGGCTTCCGGCAGGTCGCGGAGACCGACGCCTGGGACGGGGCGAGCGGGGGCAAGTACGTGCTGCGCGGGGGCGCCATCGTCGCCTGGTACGTGCCGGAGGGCGCCACGGCCGCCACCCCGTTCCGCATCGTGGGCGCCCACACCGATTCGCCCAACCTGCGGGTCAAACCCGTACCGGACACCGGCTCGTACGGCTGGCGGCAGGTGGCCGTCGAGATCTACGGCGGCACACTGCTCAACACCTGGCTCGATCGCGACCTCGGGCTGAGCGGGCGGCTCACGTTGCGCGGCGGGGAACAGCGGCTCGTGCACGTGGACCGGCCGCTGCTGCGGGTGCCGCAGTTGGCCGTGCACCTGGACCGCAGCGTCAACATCGACGGGCTCAAGCTCGACAAGCAGCGCCACCTGACGCCGCTGTGGGGCATCGGCGGGGTGCGCGAGGGCGACCTGATCGACTTCGTGGCGGGCGAGGCCGGGGTGGCCGCCGCCGAGGTGACCGGCTGGGACCTGATGGTGCACAGCGTCGAACCCCCCGCCTACCTCGGCCGGGACCGCGAACTGCTGGCCGGGCCGCGACTGGACAACCTGCTCTCGGTGCACGCCGAGACCGCGGCACTGGCCGCCGTCGCCACCCGCGCCGACCTCCCGTACGTCCCGGTCTTCGCCGCCTTCGACCACGAGGAGAACGGCAGCCAGTCCGACACCGGCGCCGACGGGCCGCTGCTCGGCACCGTCCTCGAACGGTCGGTCTTCGCCCGCGGCGGCGGCTACGAGGACCGGGCCCGGGCCTTCGCCGGCACCGTGTGCTTCTCCTCCGACACCGGGCACGCCGTCCACCCCAACTACGCCGAACGACACGAACCCGGCCACCATCCGATGCCCAACGGCGGCCCGATCCTCAAGGTCAACGTCAACCAGCGGTACGCGACGGACGGCGGTGGGCGGGCGGTGTTCGCCGAAGCCTGCGAGCGGGCCGGCGTACCGTGGCAGACGTTCGTTTCGCACAACTCGGTGCCCTGCGGCACCACGATCGGCCCGATCACCGCGGCCCGCCACGGGATCTCCACGGTCGACATCGGTGTCGCCATCCTTTCCATGCACTCGGCCCGCGAACTGTGCGGCGCCGACGACCCGTTCCTGCTCGCGAATGTGCTCGCCGCCTTCCTGGAGGGCTGACTTGGAATTCTCACTGCTGGGCCCGGTCGCCGTACGCACCGCGCACGGCGACCTTCCACTCGGCCCGGCCAAACGACGCAGCGTGCTCGCCATGCTGCTGCTCCAGGCCAACACCACGGTGCCGGTGGAGCGCCTGATCACCGCGCTGTGGGAGGACGAACCGCCCGAGCACGCCCGTACCGTCGTCCAGGGCCACGTCTCACGACTGCGCGCCACGCTCGCCGACGCCGGTGCGCAGGCGTACGGCGTGGAGCTGACCACGCACGGCTCCGCGTACCTGCTGCGGCTGCCGCAGGAGCGGGTGGACGCGCACCGCTTCGAGGAGTTGGTGGGCCGGGCCCGCGAGATGACCGGCTGGCGGGACGCGGCCGGCACGCCGGGCGGCGGCTCGGCGCCCGCCGGCGGGCCGCACGCGGCTGCCGACGCGGTGCCGATGCTGCGCGAGGCGCTCGGCCTGTGGCGCGGCCCGGCGCTGACCGGCACCGTCACCAGCCCGCCGTTCGCCGCCGCGGCCCACGCGCTGGAGGAGCGGCGGCTGTCGGCCGTCGAGGCGCTGGCGTACGCGCACGAGGTGCTCGGCCAGTACGACGTGGCCGCGGCCGTGCTGCACACCGAAGCGGTCGCGCACCCGCTGCGCGAGGGCCTGATCGCCACGCTGATGCGCGCCCTGTACCGGGCGGGCCGCCAGTCGGACGCGCTCGGCTGGTACCACCGCACCCGCGGGCTGCTCAGTGACGAACTCGGGGTCGACCCGGGCGAGGTGCTGCGCCGCGCGTACGACGAGATCCTGCACGCGGAAGCGGCCCCCGCACCGGCTCGGCCGGCGACGCGGGGCGGGCCCGGCGGGCAGCAGCCCGGTGGCGCCGGGGCAGCACGGGCGCGGGCCGGTCAGGGGCCCGCCGCCGGTGCCGGGGCGCAGCCGGCCGGTGCGGCTGGTGCGGCTGGTGCGAGTAGTCCGGGCGGCCCCGGCGCGGCCGGCGCGTCGGGAATGTCTGGTGTGTCCGGTGGTCAGCACGGGGCCGCCGGGCCCGGCCCCGCCGGTCGGCCGCCCGTGGACGGTGGCGCGCACGGCCCCGCGGGCGCCGTCCCCTACCCGGCCGACACCTTCCCGGCCGCCGACCCGTACCCGAGCGTCCCGCACCCGCCCGCACCGGCGGACGGCGGCGTGGGCACGGGCGGTGGGGCCGGCGGGACCGGCGGGACCGGTACGGCAGGTGGGGTTGCGGACACCAACGGCGCCGGCCTGGCCGCCGGGTACGCCGCGGCGGGCGGCGGGAACGGGCGGGCCGGGGCGCACGCGCCGTGGCTGCTGCCCAGGCCGCCGACCCGGTTCCGCGGCCGGCAGGCCGAACTGGGCGCGCTCAGTTCGCTGGTGCACGCCTCCGCCCCGTACGAGAGCCCGATCGCGCTGGTCACCGGACCGGCCGGGGTCGGCAAGACCGCGTTCGCCGTGCACTGGGCGCACCAGCACGCCGCGGCCTACCCGGACGGGCTGCTCTTCGCCGACCTGCGCGGCTTCGGGGAGGACGAAGAGGCGCTGCCCATCGAGGTGTTGCGGGACTTCCTGCTGGCGCTCGGCACGCCGGCGGACCGCATCCCCAGCTCCCCGCAGAGCGCTGCCGCGCTGTACCGGTCGCAGGTCGCCGGCCGCCGGCTGCTCGTCGTCCTGGACAACGCCCGCAGCTCCGCGCAGGTCCGCCCGCTGCTGCCCGGCGGGACCTCGCTCGGCGGTCCTGCCGACGGCGGCCCCGGCGGCCCGCAGGGCGCGGGCCCGGCCTGCGTCACGCTGGTGACCAGCCGCAGCCGGCTGGACGGCCTGGTGGCGACGGACGCGGCCCGTCCGGTGCCGCTCCAGGCGCTCACGCCGGAGGACGGCGTGGAGTTGCTGACCGCCATGCTCGGCCCCGAGCGGGTGGCCGACGACCCGGACGCGGCCCGCGAGTTGGTGGACCTGTGCGACGGGCTGCCGCTCGCGCTGCGGGCCGCGTCCGCGCAGTTGACCGCCCGGCCGCGGTGGCGGCTCGGCCGGCTCGCCGCGGCGCTCCGCGACGAACAGCGGCGGCTCGCGCTGCTGTCCGCCGAGGACACCGGGATCGCCGCCGCGCTGCGCATGTCGGTGGCGCGGCTGTCGGCGGACGACGCCAGGCTGCTCGCCGCGCTCGGCACCGGCTTCGACCGGCAGGTGGAGGCCACCGCGGTGGCCGCGTTCGCCGGTTCGGACCCGGACGTGCCGCTCGACGGCCTCGACCGGCTCGCCGAGATGCACCTGGTCGACGAGGAGGCCACCGGCCGCTACACCATGAGCGACCTGGTCAAACTGTTCGCCAGGGACGGCAAGGCCGGCCACGACCGGAGCAAGCCGCCGGCCGTGCCGCCGGCGCCGCCGCAGCCGCCGCGGGCCGACCCTCCGGCGTAACGCCCGCCGCCCGGTGGGCGGCTGACGCCGGGGGGGGGGGGCGCGGGGGGGGGGGCCCGCGCCCCGCGCCGCCGCCACCGACTGGGGCACCTCGT
>NZ_JBEHZD010000619.1:0-4114 GCF_040240285.1 Streptomyces sp. HSW2009
CCCCCCCCCCCCCCCCCCCCCCCCCCCCCCCGCCGCCCCCCCCCCCCCCCCCCCCCCCCCCCCCCCCCCCCCCCCACGGGACCGAATGCGGAGGCGCAGGACATGGCCGAATCCACGATGACGCGTACGGCGGACGGCAGGCTCCACCACGCGAACCTGCACACCCTCGACGAGACGGTGCGCTTCCACGCCGAGCGGCAGCCGGACGTGGCGGCCGTGCTGTGCGAGGGCCGAGTCCTGACCTATGGCGAACTCCACCGCGAGAGCAGCCGCATCGCGCACGCCATCGAGGCCGCGGGGCTGCGGCCCGGCGCGCGCGTGGCCTACCTCGGCAAGGAGTCCGAGCACTACTACGCGATCCTCTTCGGCTGCGCCAAGAGCCAGACCGTGCTGGTGCCCATCAACTGGCGCCTGACCGCGCCCGAGGTCAGCCACATCCTGCGCGACTCCGGCAGCGAACTGCTCTTCCTTGAGCAGGAGTTCGCGCCGATCATCGACCGGGTCCCGGAGGCGGCGCCCGCCCCCTTGGTCCGGCTCGGCGCCGGCGCCGCAACCGCGGGCCCCCCCCCCCCCCCCCCCCCCCCCCCCCCCCCCCCCCCCACCCGGCCCCCCCCGGCCCGCTACGGGTGGTCCTTTGCGCTGGTTGGCGCGCCCATCTTCCCCGGGGGCCGGGGGGGGGCGCGGCCCCCGTGGGCCGGGCGGGGCGCGGGCGCCGCAACCGCGGCCCCCGCAGCCCCGAACGCCCCCGCAGCCCCGGCCGCCGACGGACCGACCACAGCCGCCGTCGACTTCGCCGCCTGGTACGCCGCGCACCCGGACACCGCCCCGCAGCGGCAGGCCGACCCGGACACGCCCGTCGCCCAGATCTACACCAGCGGCACCACCGGACTGCCCAAGGGCGTCGTCCTGGCCCACCGCAGCTTCTTCGCCATCCGCGACGCGCTCGCCTCGCAGGGCCTGGACTGGATCGACTGGCGCGCCGGCGACATCGCGCTCATCGGCATCCCCGGCTTCCACGTCGGCGGCCTGTGGTGGGCGACCCAGAACTTCAACGCCGGCGTCACCGTCGTCGCGCTGCGCGCCTTCGCCGCCCGCGACGCCAACGCCCTCATCAGGGAACTCGGCGTCACCACCGCCTGCGTGGTGCCCGCGATGCTGCGCATGATGCTCGCCGAACCGGGCGTCACCCCCGAGGACTTCCGCACCCTGCGTAAGATCGTCTACGGCGGCTCGCCGATCTCCGAGGCGCTCCTCGAACAGAGCCTGGCGCTCTTCGGCTGCGAGTTCGCCCAGATCTACGGGCTGACCGAGACCGGCAACACGGCCGTCTGCCTGCCGCCGGCCGACCACGTGCCGGGCCACCCGCGGATGAAGGCCGCCGGCCACCCGTACCCGGGCGTGGGCGCCAAGGTCATCGACGCCGCCGGCAACGAACTGCCCACCGGCGAGGTCGGCGAGGTGTGCCTGGCCACCCCGGCGCGCATGGTCGAGTACTGGGGGCTGCCCGACAAGACCCGCGAGACGCTGGTCGGCGAGTGGATCCACACCGGCGACGCCGGCTACCTGGATGCCGACGGCTACGTCTTCATCAGCGACCGGATCAAGGACGCGGTCATCGTCGCCGGCGAGAACGTCTACCCGGCCGAGATCGAGGGCGCCCTCGAAGCCCACCCCGGCGTCGCCGAAGCCTGCGTGGTCGGCGCGCCCGACGAGCGCTGGGGCGAGACCATCCACGCCTTCGTCGTCGCCGCCAAGGACCACCAGCCCACTCCCAGGGACCTGCACCGCTTCCTGGTGGACCGGCTGGCCAGCTTCAAGCTCCCGGCCAAGTACGAGTTCATCGACCACGTGCCGCGCAACCCCAGCGGCAAGATCCTCCGCCGCGAACTGCGCGACCGCTTCTGGAAGGACGCGGACCGCAAGGTCAACTGACCGCCGTCGCCGCCCCGCCCCGCTACCCGAGAGAGATCGAGATGCCTGAGCCCCTGACGCTGGCGACCTTCCGCGCCGACCTCGCGGAGGTGCTGCACCAGCAGCCGGACGAAGTAGACCTCAGCGAAAACCCCCTGTACGCGGGCCTGGACTCGCTGCGCATCGTCACCCTCGCCGAGCGCTGGCGCGCCGGGGGCGCCGAGGTGAGCTTCGTGGAGCTCGCCGAGCGCACCTCGTTCGCCGCCTGGTGGGACCTGCTCGCGGCACGCCTGTCGGAGGCCGAACATGTCGAAGCCTGACGGCACCGCCCTGCCCGACGCGCCGGGCGCCCAGGAGAGCGGGGCGGCCACGGCCGGGCACCCGCTGCTCATCGCCCAGGAGGGCATCTGGACCGGGCAGCAACTCGACGTCGACAGCCCGGCGTACAACACCGCCGAGTACGTATGCATCGCCGGCGCCGTCGACCCGGACGTCTTCGTGGCCGCGCTGCGCCAGGTGGTCGCCGAGACCGAGGCGCTGACCGTGCGCTTCGCCGTCGTCGACGGCCGGCCCCGGCAACTGGACGTGCCCGACCTCGACTGGCAGCCGTACGTGGCCGACCTGACCTGCGAGGCCGCGCCGCGCGCCGCCGCGCTGGCCTGGATGGCACGGGACATGGCCCGCCCGGTCGACCTGGAGCGCGAACCGGTCTTCGGGCACGCCCTGTTCCAGGTCGCCGGCGACGAGTACTGGTGGTACCACCGGGTCCACCACATCGCGCTCGACGGCTTCGGCTTCTCGCTGGTCGCCCGCCGGGTCGCCGAGGTGTACACCGCCCTCGCCGCCGGCCGCCCGACCGGCGAGAGCGGCTTCGGCACGCTCCAGTCGGTGCGCGAGGAAGAGGCCGCCTACCAGGGCTCGCCGCGGCGCGCCAAGGACGGCGCGTACTGGACCGAGCGGTACGCCGACCGGCCCCCGGTGCCCAGCCTCAGCAGCCACACCGCGCTGCCCGCCCGGCACTTCCTGCGCCAGGTCACCGATCTGCCGCAGGCCGAGGTCGCCACGTTGCGCGCGGTCGCGGGCCAGCTCTCGGTCACCTGGTCCGATGTGCTGCTCGCGCTCACCGCCCGCCTCATCCACCAGGTCAGCGGCGCCGCCGAGGCCGTCCTGAGCGTGCCCGTGATGGGCCGGCTCGGCTCGGTCTCGCTGCGCGTGCCGGCCATGGTGCGCAACGTGCTGCCACTGCGGGTGCCGATGGCCGCCGGCGACAGCCTCGCCGACCTCGCCCCGCGGGTCGCCGCCGAACTGCGCGCCGGCCTGCCGCACCAGCGCTTCCGGTACGAGCACCTGCGGCGCGACCTCAAGCTGATCGGCGGCAAGCGCCGGCTGTCGGGCCCGGGCGTGAACATCATGCCCTTCGAGTACGACCTGCGCTTCGCCGGCCACGCCAGCACCGTGCACAACGTGTCCGCAGGCCCCGTGGACGACCTGTCGGTCAACGTCTACGACCGGGCCGAGGGCGCCGGGCTGCGGTTCGCCTTCGACGCCAACCCCGAGGTGTACGCCGCGGGCGACCTGGTGGAGCACCAGCGGGCGCTGCTCGCCCTGCTGCGCGCGGCGCTCGCCGAGCCGCACCGCCCGTTCGACGAACTGGTGGGCCCCGCGGCCACGTCCCCCACGACTCAGCTCCCCACGACCACGCTCCCCGCGCAGCGCACCCCGGCGGACGCCGCCCGGGAGCCGGCCCCTGCCGCCGCCGCCCGGAAGGCGGCGCCCGCCGACTGGCCCGTCGTCGCCGGCGGGCCGCTGCACGGCGACGACCGCCCGGTGCTCGACCAGATCGCCGAGCGGGCCGCCACCCACGGCACCGCGACCGCCGTCGAACACGGCGACCGCAGCCTGAGCTACGTCGAACTCCTCGCAGCGGCCCGGCAGGTCGCCGACCGGCTCACCGCCCGCGGCCTCGGCCCCGGCTCGCTCGTCGCGCTCGCCGTGCCCCGCGGCATCGAGGCCGTCACCGCCATCCTCGGCACGCTGTACGCGGGCGCCGCGTACTGCCCGATCGACCCCGGCGCGCCCGCGGCCCGTACCACCGCGCTGCTCGCCGCGTCCGGGGCCGCCGCCGTGCTCACCCTGGCGCGTTTTCACATCTCCGAGCCCCCCAGGCGGGCGGCGGGGGGGGGGGGGGGGGGGGGGGGGGGGG
>NZ_JBEHZD010000062.1:0-22998 GCF_040240285.1 Streptomyces sp. HSW2009
GCGGGGGGGGGGGGGGGGGGGGGGGGGGGGGGGGGGGGGGGGGGGGGGGGGCGCCGGCCGCCCGGGGCGCGGCGCCCCCCCGCCCGCTCGCGTCAGCGGTGGCGGAAGTGGGCCGGCCGTCTGTCGACGAAGGCCGCCATGCCCTCCTTCTGGTCCTCGGTCGCGAACACCGCGTGGAACAGGCGGCGTTCAAACCTGACACCCTCTGCCAGCGTGGTCTCGAAGGCCCGCCCCACCGCCTCCTTGGCCATCATCGCCACCGGCGCCGACATCCGCGCCACCGTCTCCGCGACCGCCAGGGCCTCGGTCAGCAACTCCGCCGCGGGCACCACCCGGGAGACCAGCCCGGACCGCTCGGCCTCCGCCGCGTCCATGGTGCGGCCGGTCAGACACAGCTCCATGGCCTTGGCCTTGCCGACGGCGCGGGTCAGCCGCTGGGAGCCGCCGATGCCGGGGATGACGCCGAGCCTGATCTCGGGCTGGCCGAAGACGGCGGTGTCGGCGGCGAGCAGGATGTCGCAGAGCATGGCCAGTTCGCAGCCGCCCTCGAGGGCGTACCCGGAGACGGCGGCGACGGTCGGTGTGCGGAGCGATCCGAGCCGGTCCCAGGCGGCGAACCAGTCGTTGAGGTACATGTCCACCGGGCCCTGCGGACGCATCTCCTTGATGTCGGCGCCCGCCGCGAACGCCTTCGCCGAGCCGGTGATGACCACACAGCCCACCTCGGGGTCGGCGTCCAACCGTGCGGTGGCCGCCACCACTTCCTCCATCAACTGGAGGTTGAGGGCGTTCAGCGCCTTCGGCCGGTCGAGCGTCAGCAGCGCCACCCGCCCGGTGCGCTCGACCCGGATGGTCTGGTACGCGACCTCGTCAACGGCCGCGGCACCCACAGCCGCGCCGCCTTGGGCTCCACCTGGCTGGCCCGGGCCAGGCTGGGACGCGGGCACGGTGTAGTCAGTCATGGTGCGGGCTCCCCTGCGTCGTCATTCGGTGCGGCGACCGGTGCGCGCCGCGAGGTGGTCTCACCGGACGCCGGCACGGGCCTGTCGTCCGGCGCGGCAGGCTGTGCCGGCCGTGTTGGTTGGATCGGCCGTGTCGACAGTGCTGGCTGTATCGGCTGTGTTGGCTGTGTCCTTAGGGTGTGCACGATGCCGGAGAAGTCCCGGTCGGCGCCCGCACCCGCGGCGTAAGCGGCGTACAACTCTGCTGCTTTCAGGCCCAGTTCACCGGGTACTCCGGCGGCCCGCAGTGCGTTGGCTGCCAGCCCGAGGTCCTTGGCCATCAGGGGTGCGGCGAAGCCTGGCCGGTAGTCGCGGTTGGCCGGGCTGGTGGGGACCGGGCCGGGTACGGGACAGTTGGTGGTCAGGGCCCAGCACTGGCCGGAGGCGGTGCCGGCCACGTCGAACAGCGCCTGGTGGGTGAGGCCGAGGCGCTCGCCGAGCACGAACGCCTCGCTGACGGCGATCATCGAGACGCCCAGGATCATGTTGTTGCAGATCTTCGCGGCCTGCCCGGCGCCGGCGGCCCCGCAGTGCACGGTCTTCTTGCCCATGGCGGCGAACAGCGGCCCGGCAGCCGCGTACGCGTCGGCGTCACCCCCGACCATGAAGGTCAGGGTGGCTGCTTCGGCTCCGGGGACGCCGCCGGAGACCGGCGCGTCCAGGGCCCGGTGGCCGGCGGCGGTCGCAGCCTCGTGCGCATGGCGTGCGTCGGCGACATCGATGGTGGAGCAGTCGATGAACAGCGTTCCCGGCCGGGCCGCCGCCAGCACCCCTTCCTCCCGGTAGAGGGCGAGCACCTGCCGGCCGGCCGGCAGCATGGTCATCACCACGTCCGCGCCGGCGACGGCGGCGGGCGCGGAGGCCGCCGCGCGCACGCCGGCCGCGGTCGCCGCGGCCCGGCGGGGTGCCGACAGGTCGAAGCCGGTCACCCGGTGTCCGGCCGCGACCAGGTTGGCGGCCATCGGGCCGCCCATGTGGCCGAGCCCGATGAAGGCGATGTGCAGGCTTGCGCCGTCCGTACCGCTCACCACGGCACCTCCTCGGTCCGTGGGCCGGCGGCGAGGCCGAGTTCCTGGTCGCCGAGCGGGGCGAAGTAGCGGGCCACGTCCGTCTCGGTCACCTCGGCGAGCGTTTCCGGACGCCAGTGCGGGGTGCGGTCCTTGTCGATGACCTGCGCGCGGATGCCTTCCACCAGGTCGTGCGAGTCCAGCGCCGCGCAGGAGACCCGGTACTCCTGGTCGAGTACCGCTTCCAGGGAGCCGAGGCCACGCGCCCGGCGCAGCGCCGCCAGGGTGACGGTCAGTGCGGTGGGCGACTTGGTGAGCAGCACCTCGGCGGCCTCTTTGGCCTCCGGGGCGCCGTGGGAGAGCAGCAGGTCGAGGATGTCGGGCACGGTCGGCGCGCCGTAGCAGGCGTCGATCCAGTGCCGCTGCGCGTCGAGCTCGCCGGGTGGGGTGTCCTGTACGTGCCGGGCGAGTACGTCGCGTACGGGGGCTTGGGCGAGCTGGTCGACGAGGGTGGGGAGGGCGGCGGCGGGGACGAAGTGGTCGGCGAGGCCGCAGCGCAGCGCGTCGCCCGCGCCCAGTGCGGTGCCGGTGAGTGCCAGGTGGGTGCCGAGTTCGCCGGGGGCCAGGCCCAGCAGGTGGGTGCCGCCGACGTCGGGTACGAAGCCGATGCCGGTCTCCGGCATGGCCACCCGTGAACGTTCGGTCACCAGGCGAACGCTGCCGTGGGCGGCGATGCCGACGCCGCCGCCCATCACGATGCCGTCCAGGATCGCGACGTAGGGCTTGGGATAGCGGGCGATGCGTGCGTTGAGGTGGTACTCGTCGCGCCAGAACGCCCGGGATGCGGCGCCGCCGGTGCGGGCGTCCGCGTGGATGGCCCGGATGTCCCCGCCGGCGCAGAGCCCGCGCTCGCCGGCTCCGGTGAGGACGACGGTCTCCACCGCGGGATCGTCCTGCCAGTCATCCAGTGCCCGGCCGATGGTGCACACCATGGCATGGGTGAGGGCGTTGAGGGCCCCCGGCCGGTTGAGCTGGATGTGGGCCGCCCGCCCGTGGGTGTGCAGCAGGACGGCGGGCTCGGGGGCGGTCACCGGACGGCTCCGGTCAGCTCTCGCGCGACGATCACGCGCATGATCTCGTTGGTCCCTTCCAGGATCTGGTGGACCCGGAGGTCCCGGACGATCTTTTCGATGCCGTACTCGCTGAGGTAGCCGTATCCGCCGTGGAGTTGGAGGGCCCGGTCGGCGACGGAGTAGCCGGTGTCGGTGGCGAATTGCTTGGCCATGGCGCACAGGTGCGGCGCCGCCGGGTCCGCCCGGTCGAGTGCGGCGGCAGCCTGGCGCACCAGGGCGCGGGCTGCGGCGAGTTCGGTGGCCATGTCGGCCAGGCGGAACTGGAGCGCCTGCGCTTCGAGGAGCGGTTTCCCGAACGCCTGCCGGTCGGCGAGGTGGGTCAGGGCGCGGTGGAGTGCGTTCTGGGCGCCGCCGAGCGAGCAGGCTGCGATGCCGAGCCGGCCGCCGTTGAGGCCGTTCATGGCGATGCGGAAACCCTCGCCCGGCGCGCCGATGAGTCGGTCGGCCGGCACTCGTACGCCGTCGAGTACGACCTGTCGGGTGGGTTGGGCGTTCCAGCCCATCTTCTGTTCGTTGGCGCCGAACGACAGCCCGGGGTCCCCCCGTTCGACCACGAAGGCGGAGACGCCGCCGGGTCCGGAGGCGCCGGTGCGGGCCATGACGAGGTAGAGGTGGCTGGCGCCGGCCCCGGAGATGAACTGTTTGACGCCGGTCAGCACGTAGTGGTCGCCCTCGCGGGTGGCCCGGGTGGTGAGCGCCGCGGCGTCCGAGCCGGCCGCCGGCTCGGTCAGGCAGTAGCTGCCCAGCGCCTCGGCGGTGCACAGGTCCGGCAGCCAGCGGGCGCGCTGGGTGTCGTCGCCGTACCGGTCGATCATCCAGCCGACCATGTTGTGGATCGACAGGTAGCCGGCGATGGAAGGGCAGCCGCTGGCCAGGGCCTCGAAAACCAGGACGCCGTCGGCGCGGCTGAGCGCCGAGCCGCCCCATTCCTCGCGTACGTACGCGCCGGCGAGGCCGACGGCGGCTGCCTTGCGGAGTACGTCGAAGGGAAAGTGCTTGTCGCGGTCCCAGGCCAGGGCGTGCGGGGTGAGGTGTTCCTCGGCGAAGTCCAAGGTCACTTCTGCTAGGGCGAGTTGGTCCTTGGTGAGGGTGCCGTCCACGCCGCTCATCCCATCGTCGGGATCGTGAAGTTCGCGCCTTCCTTGGCCCCGGATGGCCAGCGCGAGGTGACGGTCTTGGTGCGGGTGTAGAAGCGGATGGAGTCGGGCCCGTGCTGGCCGAGGTCGCCGAAGCCGGAGCGCTTCCAGCCGCCGAAGGTGTGGTAGGCGACGGGGACCGGGATCGGCACGTTGACGCCGACCATGCCGGTGTTCACGCGGCGGGTGAAGTCGCGTGCGGTGTCCCCGTCACGGGTGAAGATCGCGACGCCGTTGCCGTACGGGTGCTCGCTGGGGAGCCGCAGCGCCTCGGCGTAGTCGGCAGCGCGCACCACGGTGAGGACGGGCCCGAAGATCTCCTCATGGTAGATCCGCATGCGCGGGCTGACCCGGTCGAAGAGGGTGGCGCCGGCGAAGAACCCGTTCTCGTGGCCGGGGAGGGTGAAGTCCCGCCCGTCCACGATGAGTTCGGCTCCTTCTCCGACGCCGATGTCCACATAGCGACGGACCCGGTCGAGCGCGTCCCGGCTGACCAGCGGGCCGAAGTCGGCCTCGGGGTCGTCGGAGCGGCCGATGCGCAGGGCGGCGATGCGTTCCTTGAGGCGGGCGACGAGGGCGTCGGCGGTCCGTTCCCCCACCGGTACGGCGACCGCGATCGCCATGCAGCGTTCGCCTGCCGAACCGTATCCGGCGCCGATCAGGGCGTCGACGGCCTGGTCGAGGTCGGCGTCGGGCATCACGATCAGGTGGTTCTTGGCGCCGCCGAAGCACTGGGCGCGCTTGCCGTGGGCGGCGGCGGTGGCGTAGACGTGGGCGGCGATCGGGCTGGAGCCGACGAAGCCGAGCGCCTGCACCCGGGGGTCTTCAAGGAGGGTGGTCACCGCTTCTTCGCCGCCGTTGACGACGTTGAGGACGCCGGCCGGCAGTCCTGCCTCGTGGAAGAGTTCGGCGAGCCGCAGTGGTACGGACGGGTCGCGTTCGGACGGTTTGAGGATGAAGGCGTTGCCGCAGGCGATGGCTGGCGCCGCCTTCCACAGCGGAATCATGGCGGGGAAGTTGAACGGAGTGATGCCGGCCACCACGCCCAGTGGCGAGCGCAGCGAGTGCACGTCGATGCCGCTGCCCGCGTTGTCGGTGAACTCGCCCTTGAGCAGGTGGGGGATTCCGGCAGCGAACTCTACGACGTCCAGGCCGCGTTGGAGGTCACCGTGGGCGTCGGCGACGGTCTTGCCGTGTTCGGCGGAGAGGGTGCGGGCGAGCGAGTCGCGTTCCGCGTCGACGAGTTGGAGGAACTTGAGCAGGACGCGGGCGCGCCGCTGCGGGTTCCATTCGCCCCAGACGCGCTGTGCCTGTTCGGCGTCGGCGATGGCTGTTTCGGTCTCCGTACGCCCGGCCAGTGGGACGCGGGACTGCACGGTGCCGGTGTTGGGGTCGTGGACGTCGGCGAACAGGCCGGAGGTGCCGGGGGTGCGCTTGCCGCCGATGAAATGGGTGAGTTCGTGGACCATGGGAGGTGCTCTCCTCAGGTGGGAACCGGGATGGCACGGCAGGCCGGCCGACCGCCACCGGATGGGTGTGCGGGGTCGGGTGCCGTGGGACGCGAAGGCCGAAGAGCCGTCACGGAACGTCAGGAAGTGGCGTGTCTACGCCGTGCGTTCCGCCGATTCGCCTGGGTCATGGGTAGCGACCGGTGCCATGCGTGTCTGCTCCATCCTCGTGGAAACACGGACCATCCCGCGGCCGGTATCCTGACTCCCGGATCAGCGCGCGCACTCCGCCTTCCCGACGGACGGGTCCGTCAGTGGCGTTCCACCTGCTTGAGCACGCACTCCCCGGTCACAGTGGCGGGACCGCGCCGGAATCGCACCGGCTTCCCTGACACCGCGGGCCTTGTTCACGAACATATAGTTGGACGTCCAAGTAAGTCCACCCCCACTCCCCCAGTTGCCGACCGGCTGACCCAGGCGGCTCACCCAGGCGGCCCACCCGGTGGCCCAGCTCCGAGCGGCCCGCGCCTGGCGCGCCGCGCCAGGCTGTCGCGCCCCGCCCGCTGCCCCGGCGTACGGCGCTGACCTGCTCGGACACCGGGTACGACGGGTCGGTACGGGGCTGCCGCGCAGCCCGGGCGGCCAACGTCCGGCGCGGCAGGGCGTGCCGGTCCGGCGCTCCGGCCAACGCCTCACCACAGGTGACCCACCTCACCCACACCGGCTGGGCCACCCACCCCACCGGTCGGCGTCTGCGGTTAGGCTGACTGGCGCAGCAGGTTCGCCCCGTCCGCCAGGCGGGACGCGTCGTAAGAGGGAACCCGGTGGGAATCCGGGACTGCCCCGCAGCGGTGAGTGGGAACGACAGTCGTCATACGCACTGGGTCCAGGTGGCCTGGGAAGCGACGGCCAGTAGGTGTCTCGTACGTCAGGGACGCGCCCGCGAGTCCGAAGACCTGCCCGCTGCCCGCGCCCGGGCCACCGTGCGCGGTTGTTTCGGTGACCTCGCGGGAAGGTCGGCGTGCCCACCGGGTGGGCGGTTGCGCTGTCGTGGCGCAGGCGCGGCCACCCGGCTGTTCACTCCTTCGCCCGCTCGGTCCGCCGAGACCTCAGGGATTCATCTCGCGAAGGAGATCTCCGTGACAGCGAAGTCCGCAGCCGCGGCAGCACGGGCCACCGTGTACGGCTACCCCCGGCAGGGGCAGGGCCGGGAGTTGAAGAAGGCGGTCGAGGGTTACTGGCGGGGCCGGGTCGACGCCGACGCCCTCGCGGCCACCGCCGCCGAACTCCGCGCCGACACCTGGCGCCAACTCGCCGCAGCCGGCATCCACGAGGTGCCCACCGGCGACTTCTCGTACTACGACCATGTCCTGGACACCACCGTCATGCTCGGCGCGGTCCCCGAGCGGCACCGGGCGTCCGTCGCGGCCCATCCGCTGGACGGCTACTTCGCCATGGCCCGCGGCACCCAGCAGGTGGCGCCGCTGGAGATGACGAAGTGGTTCGACACCAACTACCACTACCTGGTGCCGGAGTTGGGGCCAGGGACGGCCTTCTCCGCCAACTCGACCAAGCAGGTCGGCGAGTTGAAGGAAGCCCTCGCGCTCGACCTGGCAGCCCGGCCGGTACTGGTGGGGCCCGTCACCTATCTGCTGCTGGCCAAGCCGGCGCCGGGGGTGGCGGCCGACTTCGACCCGCTGACGCTGCTCGACCGGGTGCTGCCGGTGTACGCGGAGGTGCTGGCCGATCTGCGGGCGGCGGGCGCCGGGTGGGTGCAGCTCGACGAGCCGGCCCTGGTACAGGACCGTACGCCGGCCGAGTTGGCCGCCGCCGAGCGCGCCTACCACGCGCTGGGGGCGTTGGCCGACCGGCCGAAGCTGCTGGTCGCCTCGTACTTCGACCGGCTCGGGGAGGCGCTGCCGCTGCTGGCCAAGGCGCCGGTGGACGGGCTCGCCCTGGACTTCACGCGGTCCGCCGCCGGCCAGTTGGACGCGCTCGCCGCGGCCGGCGGGCTGCCGGGCAAGCGGCTGGTGGCGGGCGTCGTGGACGGTCGCAACGTCTGGGTCAACGACCTGGCCGCGTCGCTGAGCACCCTCGGCACCCTGCTTGGCCTCGCCAACCGCGTGGACGTCGCCGCCTCCTGCTCGCTGCTGCACGTACCTCTGGACGCATCGGCCGAGCGGGACGTGGAGCCGCAGCTCCTGCGCTGGTTGGCGTTCGCCCGACAGAAGGTGGGCGAGGTCGTCACCCTGGCGACCGGGTTGACCCGCGGAACGGATGCCATCGCCGCCGAACTGGCCGCGAATCGGACCGACTTGGCGTCCCGGGCCGGGTCGCCGATCACCCGCGATCCGGCGGTGCGGGCCCGTGCCGCGGCGGTGACGGACGCCGCCGCGCGCCGCTCCCAGCCGTACGCCGAACGGTCCGCAGCCCAGCGCGCCCACCTCGGGCTGCCGCTGCTGCCGACGACGACCATCGGTTCGTTCCCACAGACCGCCGCGTTGCGCACGGCCCGTGCCGACCTGCGGGCCGGGCGCATCGACGCGGCCGGGTACGAGGAGCGCATCAGGGCGGAGATCCGCGAGGTGATCGCCTTCCAGGAGCGGGCCGGGCTCGACGTCCTGGTGCACGGCGAGGCCGAGCGCAACGACATGGTGCAGTACTTCGCCGAGCGGCTTTCCGGCTATCTGGCCACCCAGCACGGGTGGGTCCAGTCGTACGGCACCCGTTACGTGCGTCCGCCGATCCTGGCCGGCGACGTCGCGCGCCCGGAACCGATGACGGTGGCCTGGACGACGTACGCACAGTCACTGACCGGCCGCCCGGTCAAGGGCATGCTGACCGGCCCGGTGACGATGCTGGCCTGGTCCTTCGTCCGCGACGACCAGCCGCTGGGTGACACGGCCCGGCAGGTGGCGCTGGCGTTGCGGGACGAGGTGGCCGACCTGGAGGCGGCCGGCACCGCGGTCATCCAGGTGGACGAACCGGCGCTGCGCGAGACGCTGCCGCTGCGCGCCGCCGACCGGCCCGGCTATCTCGCGTGGGCGACCGAGGCGTTCCGGCTGACCACCGCTGGCGTACGGCCGGACACCCAGATCCACACCCATATGTGCTACGCGGAGTTCGGTGACATCGTGCAGGCCATCGACGACCTCGATGCGGACGTCATCTCGCTGGAGGCGGCCCGCTCGCACATGCAGGTGGCGCACGAGTTGGCCGCGCACGGCTATCCGCGGGAGGCGGGCCCCGGCGTGTACGACATCCACTCGCCGCGGGTGCCGAGCGCCGATGAGACCGCCGCGCTGCTGCGGATGGGCCTTGCGGCCATCCCCGCCGAGCGGCTGTGGGTCAACCCGGACTGCGGTTTGAAGACCCGGGGTTGGCCGGAGACCCGGGAATCGCTGGCGAACCTGGTCGCCGCGGCCCGTACCGTCCGCGCCGAGAGCGCCGGTTCCTGACCGCACCGCAGGTCAGCGGGTCGACACGGGACCGTACCGCCGCCGGGTCCGCGGCGGCGGTGATCGCCACCCGGGTGCGCCGAGCGTGCCCGGGTGGTGTGGGCCCGGGTGGTGTGGGCCCGGCGGGTGGCGGACCGCCGGGTGGCGGACCACCGGGGCCCGCACGGCAGACCGGCCCGCGGCTCCGGGTTCGGACGCCCGGCTGCTCGCGGCGCAGGGCGCGAGGGCAGGCGGTCGGAGGTTCGGGCGGACAGGGGCACGGGCCGGCGGTGGTGATCCGTCGGGGCCGGGGAGCTCGCCGACCAACCCGCTGGGGCCGGGGAACCAGTCGACCGGCTGTCCCAGCCGACCGGGACCACGGTACGTACCAGCTAAGGTCCACACGACCGGGACCGCGCCGGCGAACGGCCCGCGGACGCACGGCCAGTGCCCCGGTCAGGCGAGCCAGCCAGGCGGGGCGGTCAGGCTGGCCGGTCAGGCGGGGCGGCGGTCCAGCACGGTTTCCTTGACGAAGGCACCGGGCGTGCAGCCGAAGTGGCGGCGGAAGGCCAGGATGTAGCCGTTGGTGCTGACGAAACCCACCCGGGCGGCCACCACTCCCACCAGGTGACCCTGTTCCAACAGGCCCAGTGAGTGATTGAGCCGCATCCTGGTGCGCCACTCCGAGAAGGCCATGCCGGTCTCGGCGCGGAAGGCCCGCCGCAGGCTGGTCGAGCTGGTGTAGAGGGCAGCGGCCCACTCGGTCGCGGTGCGCGCGTCGCTGGGGGTGCGCGCCAGCTCCCTGGCCACCGCCGCCGCGGCGTGGCTGGTCGGCCGCGGCAGGGGCAGGGCCGCCGGGTGATCCGCGCGCAGCGCCGCGAACACCTGCGGGTCGTTCTCGGGCACGTCGGCCGCGCGCATCCGGGCGAGCAGCAGCCGGCGCTGGGCATCGGTGACGTTCAGGGTGGCGGCGTCCGAGTGCGGCAGTGCGAACAGGTCGGCGTCGAAGGACTCGGCGAGGATCAGCGAGTCGCTGTCGAACCGGGCGCTGTGCCACAGCCCCGCCGGTATCCACAGCGCGATCGAGGGCGACAGTTCGTGGTCGCGCCCCTGCGCGCAGACCACGATCCGCCCCACCGGTACGTACAGGAACTGGTGGTAGTCGTGGACGTGGGGCGGGTGTCCGCCCGCGGCCACGAAGTCGTCGCCGACCAGGGGCACGACCCGGCCCGGCGCCTCGTCCCCCTGCACGCCCCGCAGCGCCGCCTCGGCCACAGCGTCCTCCCCTGGCCAGCCTGCGCATCTGACCCCTGATTGTGAACGGTTCGCCTCCGGCCTTGGACCGGGAGCATGCAGGTAAGGCTAGCCTAACTTCCGCGCTTGCCCAGGTGAGGAGCCCGGAAACCCCCATGACACAGATCGCCCCGCCGCCCGTACCACCCCCGACGACCGCCAGGACGAAGTCCGCGCGGGCCGTCCCCGTCGCGGTGGTGGCTGGCCTGACACTGATCGTCCTGCTCATCGCGAGCATCGGACTCGGTGCCCGCGACATCGCACCGCCGGAGGTCGTCAAGATCCTGCTGCACCCCGACGGGAGCGGCTACGACAGCGACGTCCTGTGGACCGAACGCATCCCGCGCACCTTCCTCGGCCTCGCCGTCGGGGCCTCGCTCGGCGCGTCGGGCCTCATCATGCAGGCACTGACGATGAACCCGCTGTCCGACCCGGGCATCCTCGGAGTCGAGCAGGGCGCCGCCCTCTTCGTCGTCCTCGGCATCCTGTACCTGGACGTGACGGGCGTCGCCGGCTACTTCTGGACGGCGCTGGTCGGGGCTGCGGTGACCGCAGCGCTGGTGTACCTCGTCGGCACCCGCAGCAATGCGGGCAGTTCCACCATCGGGCTGGTCCTGGCCGGGGTCGCGGTCGCCGCCGCGATGTCCTCCGTCATCACGCTGCTGGTGGTGCGCGACGAGGCCGTCTACGCGCACCTGCGGTTCTGGTCGGTGGGGCAACTCACGGGCCGGGCCGGCGTCCT
The DNA here is from genome assembly GCF_040240285.1 of Streptomyces sp. HSW2009. NCBI lineage: Bacteria > Bacillati > Actinomycetota > Actinomycetes > Kitasatosporales > Streptomycetaceae > Streptomyces > Streptomyces sp. HSW2009. The sequence continues at coordinate 11,198 of NZ_JBEHZD010000062.1, forward strand.
CGGCGAGGTCGCCCCGTTCGCCGTCGTCGGCCTGCTGCTGGCGGTGCCGCTGGGACGCACCCTGAACGTGCTGGGCCTGGGCGAGGAGACCGCCCTCGGGCTCGGGGTGCGCGTCGCGCGGTCCCGGCTGCTGTGCGCGGCCGTCGCCGTACTGCTGTGCGCCGCGGCGACCGCGGCCGTGGGCCCGGTGGCCTTCGTCGGGCTGGTCGCCGCGCACACGGCGCGGCTGCTGGTGGGCGCCGACCACCGCTGGTCACTGCCGCTGTCCATGGTCTGCGGGGCGGTGCTGCTGATCGGCGCGGACACCGCGGGCCGGCTGATCCTGGATCACGGCGAGGTCCAGGTGTCGGTGATGACCGCCGTCGTGGGCACCCCGTTCTTTGTGTGGCTGGCACGCCGCCGCGATCTGGTACGGGTGTGAGCCAGGTGTCCCGTACTCCTGCCGTACCGCCCACCGCCGGCCCAGGCACCATCGGCCCGGGGGCAGCCACCCACCCTGCCGCCGCCCGGGCCGCCCTCGACCCCGTCGGCCTGGGTGCGGCCACCCATCCGAGTGCGGACCCGACGGACCCGAGCACGACCGCCAACCCTGCCGCCGCCGCGCAGGTGGTGGTCGACCGGCTGCGCGCTGGGCACCGGGCCCGCGGCCGGCGTGCCCTGCTGGTCACGGCCGTTCTGGTCGTCCTGTTGGCGGTGCTGCTCGCGGCCTCGCTGCTGCTCGACCTGGGGGGCCGGATTCCGCCGGGCGAGGTGCTGCCCGCGGCGTTCGGACTGCGCGACGGGCTGCCCGACTACGTCATCCACCGCATCCGGCTGCCCAGGGCGCTCACCGCACTGCTCGCCGGGGGCCTGTTCGGGCTCTCCGGTGCGCTCTACCAGCGCCTGATCCGCAACCCGCTGGCCACCCCGGACATCGTGGGCATCTCGGCGGGCGCGGGGGCCGGGGCCGCGACGGTGCTGCTGTTCGTACCGGCCTTCGCCTACGGGGTGCAGGTCGCGGCGGTGGGCGGGGCGGTCGCCATGGTGACGCTGGTGCTCGCACTCAGCCGCACCCGCGACGGCGTCGACACCTACCGGCTGGTGCTGGTCGGCATCGGGATGAGCGCGGTGTGCGTCGCCTACGTCAACTACCTGTTCACCCTCGCCGGGCAGCAGGGCGTCGCCCAGGTGATGCGCTGGCTCGTGGGCAGCACCAACGACGCCACCTGGGACGGCGTGCACGTCCTCACGGCCTCGCTGGCGGGCTGCGGGCTCGGGGCCGCGCTGCTCGGCCGGTCGCTGAACGGGCTGGCCCTCGGCGACCAGTTGGCCGCGGGCCTCGGCAACCGCGTGGCGCTCACCCGCACCGCGACGCTGTTGCTCGGCGCCGCCGCGGCAGCACTCGCCACCAGCGTCACCGGCCCCATCGGCTTCGTCTCGCTGATCAGCGGGCCGATCGCGGTCCGGCTGGTGGGGGCGGACCGGGCCGTGGCGCTCGCCGTGCCGACGGGCGCGGTCATCGTGCTCGGCGCCGATGTGTTGGCCCAGCACGCGCCGCTCATCAGCCCGGTGCCGACCGGGGTCCTCACCGCACTCATCGGCACCCCCTCGTTCGTCTGGTTGCTCCTGCGCCGCCCGCGCGGAGCCCGTACCACTCCGGGAACCCGCCCATGAAGACCGTACGAGCGGCATCCGCCGCCACCGCTGTCCCCGCTCCTGCCCCTGCCCCTGTTTCTGCCCGTGCCCCTGTTTCTGCCTCCGCCTCCGCCGACGGCTCCACAGCCGAAGCCGAATCCGCCGCCGGCCAGGAAGCGCGGCTCGAAGCGCAGGGCATCACCGTCGGGTACGGCACCGATCCGGTCATCCGTGAGCTGTCGCTCGCCGTCGAGCCCGGGCGGATCACCGCCCTGGTGGGCCCGAACGCCTGCGGCAAGTCGACGCTGCTCAAGGCGATCGCCCGGCTGCTGCCCCTCGCCTCCGGTTCGGTGCTCCTGGAAGGCCGGGACATCCATGCGCTGTCGACCCGCGAGGTCGCCCGTCGGCTCGGCATCCTGCCGCAGTCGCCGATCGCGCCCGAGGGCATCACCGTGGGCGACCTGGTGTGGCGGGGCCGGCACCCGCACCGGCAGTTCGGGCAGCGCCGCACCGCGGCCGATGACGAGGTGATCGCCGCCGCGCTGCTGTCCACCGGGACGGCCGCCCTCTTCGACCGGCCCGTCGACCAGTTGTCGGGCGGGCAGCGGCAGCGGGTGTGGATCGCGCTGGCGCTCGCCCAGGACACCCCGACGCTGCTGCTCGACGAGCCCACGACCTACCTCGACGTCGCCCACCAGATCGAGGTGCTCGACCTGCTCGCCGACCTCAACGAGCAGGCGGGCAAGACCATCGTGCTCGTCTCGCACGACCTCAACCAGGCCGCGCTGTACGCCTCCACGATCGTCGCGATGCGCGACGGACGCGTCGTACGCCGGGGCTCGCCCCAGGACGTCCTCACCGAACAGACCGTGGCCGAAGTGTTCGGCCTGGCCTGCCGCGTCGTCCCCCATCCCCATACCGATCGGCCCCAGATCTTCCCGCTGGGCCGCCGTCACCGCTCGTAGGAGAGAACCGATGCACCACCCGATCACGTCCCGCCGCCCCGCGCGTGCGCTGGCCGCCGTCGCCGCACTGGCCGCCTGCCTGGGGCTGCTCACCGCCTGCGGCGAAGACGAGGCGGACGACAAGGGCGCGCCCGCGGCCAGCGGCGCGCCGGCCACCGCCGGCTTCCCGGTCAAGCTGCCCAACGCCTGGGGCAGTACGGAGGTCAAGGAGAAGCCGGTGAAGGTCGCCACCGTCTCCGACGGTGACACCGCCATCGCCCTCGCACTCGGCATCGTCCCGGTGATCACCCCGGACGTGGAGGACGGCGGTGAGGTCGCCGCGTTCAAGCAGCGCGCCATCGACAAGCTCGGTGCGGGCGAGCTGAAGACGTACGACGACACGGACGGCACCGCGTACGAGGACATCGCCGCCGAGGAACCGGACGTCATCCTCGGCATGGGCTCCTGGTCGATGCAGGCCGACTACGCCAAGCTGACCCCCATCGCCCCCGTGGTCACCTTCACCGACAAGAAGCACGCGGACACCCTGACCTGGGAGGAGCGGCTGCGGACGGCGGCCAGGGCGCTGGGCCGCACCGCGGAGGCGGAGAAGGTGATCCGCGACAACGACAGGGCGGCGAAGGCCGCCGCCGCGGCGCACCCCGAGTTCAAGGGCAAGACGTACACGTACGCGGTCGTCCACCCGGAGCAGGTCAGCTTCATGTCCTACGCCGACCAGGACCCGGGCCCCTTCGAGCGGCTGGGCTTCACCAAGACCGGCAAGGCGCGCGGTTACGGTCCCGACAAGAACGGCGTCAGCCTGGAGAACCTGGACCAACTCGACGCCGACGTACTGCTGGTGACCTACCCGTTCGGCGACAAGGGCGTGCTCAGCCCGAAGGAGTTGGAGGGCAACAAGCTCTTCCGCTCGCTCGGGGCGGTCAAGAACAAGCACTTCGCCGTCCTCCCGTCGGAGAACTCGCTGGCCACTGCCATCGCCTACCCGGACGCGCTGAGCGCCCCGTGGGTCACCGAGCAGCTCACGCCGATCCTGGCGAAGGCGGTGGCGGGCGAGTAGCACACGCCCCGGTGCCCCGGCCGATGCGGTCGGGGCCCTGCCGGACGCAGGACGGTGCGGGCCCGCCCGGAGGGGAGCGGGCCCGCACCGCCCTGCGCGCCCGGGGGCGCCGGTCCGGGGCGGGATCAGCCCGGGCCGGGTCGGGCCTGAGTGGGGTGCGGCCGGGTATGGCGCCCGGTCGGCCGGGGCGGGGGCCGGTCAGCCGAGGCGGGGCCCCGTCGGCCGGGTGATGCGTCCCGTCGGCAGGGTCAGCACGCGGTGGCCGCGGGCGATGGTGTCCGCCCGGTGGGCGATCACCACCAGCGCGCGGTCCTGTGCCATCGTGGCGAGCGCCTCCTCGATCCGGGCCGCGGTGGCGTGGTCCACACCGGCCGTCGCCTCGTCCAGGATGAGCACGGCCGGGTCGGTGAGCGCGGCCCGGGCGATCGCCGTCAGTTGGCGCTCCCCTGCCGAGAGGGTGCGCGGCCCCACCGGGGTGTCCAACCCGCGCGGCAGCGAGTCGATCCACCCGGTGAGGCCGAGCCGGTCCAGGGTGTGGGTGAGACGGGCCCGGTCCGGACGGCCGGCCACCAGGGTGAGGTTCTGCGCGAGGGTGGCGCGGACCAACACGACCTCCTGGGGAACGAGGACGATCCGGGCCCGCAATCGGGCCTCGTCGAGCGCGGCGAGGTCGTGGCCCGCGTAGCTGACGGTGCCCGCGTCGGGCCGGTAGAGCCCGGCCAGCAGCTTGCCCAGGGTGGACTTCCCCGAGCCGGTCTCGCCGACGATGACCCATCGGTCTCCCGGCTCCACGGTCAGTGACAGGCCACCGATGACCGGGAGTCCGGCCCGGTACCCGAACTCAAGCCCGGATACGACGAGTTGACCGCGTGCTGGCAGGTCCGGGGAGAGCTGGGGGTGAAGTTGGGAGCGGGGCTGGGGCCGCGAGCGAAGTTGGGGTTGGGGTTGGGTGGTTGCGGTCGGCGGGGAGGACGCCGGAAGGGGGGTGGCCACGGCGGGCGGGGTGGTCACTGCCGTTGGGGTGACTGCGGCGGGCAGGGCGGTCGCGGCGATCAGGTCGAGCAGCCGGGCCAGCCGCACCTGGGCCTCGCGCGCGTCACCCAGCGCACCCGCCAGGTCTTCGAACCGGTGCAGCACGTCCCGGGTGGCGAGCACGAAGACCACGGCCACGCCGACGGTCAGCGCGCCGCGCCCGACCAGCACCGCACTCACCACCAACAGCAGGGCCACGCAACCCGCCTGGAGGAGGGTGAGCCGGTTCAGCCGCAGCTCGGCGCGCACCTGGGCCTCGCGCGCGTACAACAGGCGCTCGTTGTCCCCGGCGAACCGCTCCAGCCAGCGGGGCACGGCCCCCGACGTCCGCAACTCCTCCTGCGCGGGCAGCGATTCGGTGAACCGCGCCACCACCGCCGACTCGGCAGCGGCGACGGCCGCGTACGCCGGTCCGGCACCGCGGTGGAACCCGCGCACGATCACATAGGCGGCCGGTGCGAACGCCACGGTCAGCAACAGCATCAGCGGCCACGCGTAGCCGGCCAGCATGAGGGCCGTCAGGCCCAGTACGGCCACCGCCGTGACCAGGTCGGGCAGCGTGCCGCCGACGAACGCGGCGAGAGCGGCGACCTCACCGGTCAGCCGGCGCAGCAGGTCGCCGCCGCGGTGCGCCTCCACGAAACGCAGCGGGGCAGCCCCGACCGCGGCCGTCGCCCGCTCCCGCAACCTGGCGAGCACCTGCTCGCCGACCCGCACCAGGCAGTAGCGCGACGCCCAGGCGGTGCCCCCGCTGACCACGACGCAGCACAGCAACAGCACCACCCAGCGCACCAGCCCGTCCCGGTCGCCGCCGCCCGCCGCGTCGATGACCTGTCCGATGCACGCCGTCACGCCGACCGCCAGGGCGGCGGCGGTGAGGTTGAGCAAGACGGTCAGCGCGAGCGCCGCCCGGTGTCCCACCAGGAAGGGCAGCGCGCGGCGGAGCACGCCCCGCCCGTCCGGCAGTTCGGCGAGCAGTACGGGCGACTGCGGGGCATCGGCGTCGGCGGACGGTGCGGGCTCCCGGTCCGGCACCGCGCCCGCTTTCCCGTGCCCGCGCGGGGCGCGCGGCCCCCCGCGGGGGGGGGGGGGGGGCCCCGCCCCCCCGGGGGGCGGGCCGCGCCCGCGGGGGGGGCCCGCCCCCCGGGGGCCCCGCCCCCGTAGGTCCGCCCGTACGCCCGCCCGTACACCCGCCCCCACCGCCCTGACCACCTCGATCGCCCCGATCACCCTGCGTAAACGGGGCGGGATCGGCTTCCGCTGACCGTTAGGATTTCGTCCATGGCGGCCACTGGAACCGAGCAGCGAGGGGCGAGCGCGTACTACGTCTCGACCCCCATCTACTACGTGAACGACGCTCCCCACCTGGGCCACGCCTATACGACCGTCGCAGGCGACGTGCTCACCCGCTGGCACCGCCAGCGCGGTGAGAAGGTGTGGTTCCTCACCGGCACGGACGAGCACGGTCAGAAGATCATGCGCACCGCAGAAGCCAACGGGGTGACCCCGCAGGAGTGGTGCGACAAGCTCGTGGAGGAGGCGTGGAAGCCCCTCTGGGAGCACCTGGAGATCGCGAACGACGACTTCATCCGCACCACGCAGAAGCGGCACACCGACCGCGTCCAGGAGTTCGTGCAGGACCTGTACGACAAGGGCGAGATCTACCAGGGCGGCTACGAGGGCCCGTACTGCGTGGGCTGCGAGGAGTACAAGACGCCCGGCGAGCTGCTCGACGGCGAGGGTGACTTCGCAGGTCAGAAGCTGTGCCCGATCCACAAGAAGCCCGTGGAGATGCTGAAGGAGGAGAACTACTTCTTCAAGCTCTCCGCCTACGGCCAGCGCCTGCTTGAGCACTACGAGCAGAACCCGGACTTCATCCAGCCCGAGTCGGCCCGCAACGAGGTCCTGAACTTCGTCAAGCAGGGCCTGGAAGACCTGTCGATCTCCCGCTCCACCTTCGACTGGGGCGTCCCGGTGCCGTGGGACCCCAAGCACGTGATCTACGTGTGGGTGGACGCGCTGCTCAACTACGCGACGGCCGTCGGGTACGGCTCGGACCAGGAGAAGTTCGAGTCCACCTGGCCGGCCAGCGTGCACCTGGTGGGCAAGGACATCCTGCGCTTCCACGCGATCATCTGGCCGGCGATGCTGATGGCCAACGGGCTGCCGCTGCCGGGCAAGATCGCCGCCAACGGCTGGCTGATGGTCGGCGGCGAGAAGATGTCCAAGTCGAACCTGACGGGCATCAAGCCGCAGGACCTGACCTCGCACTTCGGCGTCGACGCGTACCGCTGGTACTTCCTGCGGGCCATCGCCTTCGGCCAGGACGGCTCCTTCTCCTGGGAGGACTTCAGCGCCCGCTACACCAGCGAGCTGGCCAACGACTTCGGCAACCTGGCCTCCCGGGTCGCCGCGATGGTCGGCAAGTACTTCGCCGGCACGCGGCCGGAGGCCACCGCGCACGGCCCGGCCTAACAGGCCGTCGCCGACGGTCTGGCCGCCGCGGTCGCGCAGGCCGATGTGAAGATCGGCGAGGAGCTGGACTTCTCCGGCGGCATCGCTGCGATCTTCGACTTCATCAAGCAGGTCAACGGCTACCTCACCGAGCAGGAGCCGTGGAAGGTCGCCAAGGACGCCTCGCCCGAGGGCCAGGCCCGACTGGCGACGATCCTGTACACGGCGGCCGAGGCGCTGCGCGGCACGGCCGTGCTGCTGGCCCCGGTGATGCCCGCGACCTGCGAGAAGCTGTGGGTCTCGCTCGGCGCCGAGCCGCACGTCGGCCCGCTGGCCGAGCAGCGCGTGCCGGCCGCCGGCACCTGGGGCGTGCTGCCCGCCGGCGCCACCGTCACCAAGGGGGAGATCCTCTTCCCGCGCCTTGAGGAGCCGACGAAGGGCTGACCCCCGCCGCACGCTCCGCCACGGCCCACCAGCCCGCACCCCGTTCGGCCCGCCGCGCATCCCCGCGCGACGGGCCGAACGGCGTTTTCGGGGCGGCTTGGGTGGCTGGGGTGGCTGGTGCTGCGGAGCGGCTGCGTGTTGCCCGGGGCCGGGCGGGTTCACTCCGGGTGATCGGCCCCCGGGCCGCCGCACTTGCCGACCCGCTGTCGCTCCGCCCCGCCGCGCGTTCGGCCGGCGCCGGCCCGTACCACCCCGGTCGCCCGGAGGTCTCACGAAGCCGCAGGCCACGCCCGGTGCGGCGGGTGGCGGGGCGGTGCCTGGCCGGCTGCCGGCGCTCTCTCGTTGAACTCGCGCGGCCCGGGCGTTGACGTTTCGCCAACCGATCGTTTAGGCCACGCACCCACCCTGGGAGTGATAGGGACACGGGAAGACGAGGACTGCTGTGCTGGATCAACGCGTGACCGTGACGGTGCACGGCACCGACCCACTCTCCCGGGCCGGGATCGTCCGCCACCTGCGGGACCAGCCGGGCGTGCAGCTCGTGGACGGGCCCGCGGACGGACGGGAAGGGCTCGTGGACGGCTCGGGCCCGCCCGCGCCCGAGCCGCCGGCCACGGTGGCGGTCGCGGTGCTGCTGGCGGGCCGGTTCGACGAACTGGCCGGAGCCGAGCTGCGCCGGCTGGTGCGCGGCGGCAGCCGGCGGGTGGTGGTCATCGCGGACGAGCTGCCCGAGAACGACCTGATGACCGTCCTTGAGTACGGCGTGCGCGCGGTGCTCTGGCGGCACCAGGCCACCCGCAAGCGGCTGCTGCGGGCCGTGCAGCGCACCGCCCGCGAGGACGGCGACCTGACGCCCGAGCGGATCAGGACCCTACTCGCCCGCGGCGAACGCACCCGCCGCGAGTGCGTCCGCCCGGACTGCGGACGGCGCGGCCGGCCGTAGCCCGCGACAGGTCGTAGCCCGCGACAGGCCGTGGCCCGCGGCAGGTCGTAGTTTCGGCGCGGGCCGGTCGCAGCTCCTGGCGCTGACCGCAGCCCCCGGCAGGTCGTAGCCAACGCGGTACGGGCCACGCGGCCCGGGCCCGGGAGGCGCGCCCGGCCACCCCGCTGAGGCCGGCCACCCCGCCAGGGCCAGCTAGTCAGGCGGGCTCACGCAGCCGGACCGCGCGACGGCCGGGCCCTGCAAGGCCAGCCCCCGCCATGGGCCAGCCCCTGCCATGGGCCAGCCCCCGCCATGGATCAGCCCCCGCCGTGGGCCAGCCCCCGCCGTGGACCAGCCCCGCCGGACCGCTCAGCGCGCCAGCGACTTCGTGTCGCCCATCACGACGACCGGGTGGCGGGCCGGGTCGAGCCGGCGGAGCAGGTCGCGCATGTGGTGCTTGGCGATGCTGACGCAGCCCTGGGTGGCGCCGCCGTGGTCCACGTGCACCCAGATGCCGCCGCCGCGCTCGGCACCCAGCGGGCGGGTCCAGTCCAGCGGCGACGTGCCGGGCACCCGGTTGTAGTTGATCGCCACCACGTAGTCGAAGGAGCCGGCCAGCGGCTCGCCCTCGATGCCGCTGCCGCTGGCGGTGAACGCGCGCGAGCGCTCGTACGGGAGCTTGCTGCCCGGGTCCTCGTCGAGGCCGCCGGCGTCGGTGAGGCCGAAGACGCCGATGGGCGAGCGCAGGTCGCCCTGGAGGTGCTTGTCGGTCCAGCCGCGGTGGGCGTTGTGCGCGGGCCAGCTCGGGCCCGGGCGCCAGTCGCCGTTGTCGGCCCGCTCGTACAGCACCGCCTTCGACCGCGAGGAGTCGCGGCCGGCGCCGGTCACCAGCAGCACCTGGCGGGCCCGGTCGGGGAGCTGGGCGAGCGTTCTCGGCCCTATCCCCGGGAGTTCGTGCGGCAGGGAGGTGGGGGCGGCGCGGCCGGCCTCGCTGCCGTTCGCCGCGCGCGGGGCGCTGGCCGGCGCGCCCGCCTTGCCGTCGCTCTTGCCGTCGCCGTCGCCGGCACCGCAGGCGGAGAGCGCGCCGAGCGTGCCGAGGACGACGAGTGCCGCGGCGATGCCGCGGGCTAACGGGAGGCGGTGGGGCGGCTGCGACGGCGACTGCGGGGACATGATCGCTCTCTTCCGGGGGCAGGGCGCTGGCCTGGGCCGACGCCGTTCGGTGACGCGGCCGGGACGGGCGGCCACAGGGGGCGAAAGCCGCTCGACGTCCGAACGCGTCATACGGGTCCAGTGTGCCGCTATCGGTCGGCTTCTCCGTCGGCGGGTCGCACGTCCGGGGCTGATGTTCCGTCATGCGCCGGGCGTGGTGGGGCCGTCCGGCCCCCTCCTGGCCGGGCGCCGGCCACGGGACCCGTCCCGTTCCGGCCGCCAACAATGGGGTACGGCCACGCTCGCTCCGTGAAACGGGAAGAGAACGCGATGGACGACGACACGCCGCACGCCACCCCGGGACCACCACCGCAGGAACCGGTGCCGTCGGAAGCCGCACCGTCGGAACCCGCACTGTCGGAACCCGCACTGTCGGACGCGGTGCCGGCGGAGACCGCCGCGCCGGATGCCGTACGGGCGGATGCGCAGAAGGCGCACGGCGCGCGGGGTGCAGTGGGTGCGCGGGACGCACAGGACGCAGCGGACGTACGAGATGCGCAGGGCGCAGAGGGTGCACGGGACGCAGCGGGTGCGTGGGACGCGGCGGGCGCAGGCGACGCGCAGGACGGTCCGGACACCGCGCCGCTGGTCTGGGGCGCGGACTGGCGGCCCCCGAAGCCGCCGCGCAAGCGCACGTACGACCCGCTGGCGGTCGCGCTCGGCAACGCCTCGCTGCTCGGCGTCGGCTACCTCTTCCTCGGCCACCGGCTGCTCGCCCTGTTCCAGCTCGCCGGCACGCTCACGCTGGCCGTGGTGGTGTGGGGGCACGCGGAGGCGTGGTGCGAGTTCGCCGTGCTCGGCTGGTGGCTGCTGACGAGTGCGCACGGCTGGTACCTGGCCCGCCGCGGCGACCCGCGGACCAGCGCGCGCGGCCACCGGCTGGCCGCCGCAGCGCTCACGCTGGCGGTGCTGCTGACCGCGGGGCTGCTGCGGTGGGACGCGGCCGGCATCCAGGACGAGGTGACCAGCGCCCGTGAGCGCGGCGACTGCGATGCGGTGCTGGCGGCGCAGGACGGGGTCGGCTTCTGGCAGCGCCTCGCGGACGCGCCGGGCGCGGAGCGCGGCGACGGCGTGGTGGAGGTGTGCCGCCGGCTGTTGGGGGCGCGGGACGAGTTGAACCGGGGTCTGTCGGGCGACATCGACACCCTCAAGCTGGCCAGCGGCTTCACCACCCTCTCCGAGGTGCTGGAAGAACCGGGGTACACCCGGCCCGTGGCCGTCACGCTCGACGCCTTCCTGCGCCGGTTGCCGCTCACCGATGCCTGCCGGACCGTGGAGGTCACCGACTGGCTGTGGGTCAGGGAGCCGCGTCACGACGTACTGGACCGGGTGGCCGGCACCGTGCGCCGCACCGCCCCCAAGGCGCTGGTCGAGTGCGCCGACACCCTGCACGGGGACCAGGACTGGGACCACGCCCGCGACCACTACCAGCAGTTGCTGGACCGGTACCCGACGAACCCGCTCGCCGACCGGGCCCGCAAAGGCGCCCACCGTGCCACCCTGGCCGGCGAGTTGGCGACCGTGCGCGACCGGCTCAGCGACGCGTACGGGGGCCAGCCCGCGTACTGCTCGAACCCGGCCAAGTACAGCGCGGCGCCCGCGGCCCGCAAGGGAGCGGTCAACCGGGCCCTGTTCTACGGGAACGACGAGTACACCGACCAGTTGCCCAAGGGCTGGCGGGCCAGTGAGGCGAGCAAGGCGGCGCTGATCGTGTGCGCGGGGGACACGGCGGCCACCGACAGCGGCACGGCCGTGGCGACCTGCCCGTACTACTCCGAGGAAACCCCGCAGCTCACCGGCGACGTGACGTTCCGCAAGATCGCGGTGCCGGTCAAGGTGTACGCGCTGCGCACCGGCAAAGTCGTCGCGGAGCGCACGGTGGAGATCGGCGGCACGAGTTGCCCGTCGCGCATCGAGTATGGGCACTACGGCATAGACCCTGGCCCGCCGGCCGACAAGCTCGTCACCGAGTCCCCCGCCGACGTCCGCACCGCCTTCGAGCCGCTGGTCAACCTCGAATGACCGGCGGCCCACCCGGGGGCGCCGGCCGCCGCCACGGCCGCGCACCGCACGCCACGGCGCCCCGGACCTCGCTCAGTCG
>NZ_JBEHZD010000620.1:0-4100 GCF_040240285.1 Streptomyces sp. HSW2009
ACCCCGCCGGGGCCCGGCGCGCCCCGCCGGGCCGGGGGCGGCGCGCCCGGCCCGGCCGTCGCCAGCCGTGGGCGGGCGCGCCCACCCCAGCCGCCGGCAGCCAGGGCCAGGCGCGCCCGGACCGGGCTCAGGGCCGGTCCGCGCGGGCCGGGAAGGGCTGGCAGGGGATCTCCATGGTGACCATGGTCGGGCCGCCGGCCGGGCTGCTGATCGCCAGCAGCCCGTCGAAGGCGCCGAGCCGCCGCTCGATCCCGGTCAGCCCGGTGCCACCCGCGGTGTCCGCGCCGCCCCGGCCGTTGTCGGTGACCGCCATCCGCAGCGCGCCGTCCGCGTAGTGCACGTCCAGCCACACCCGCCGCGCCCCGGAATGCTTGGCCGCATTGGTCAGCACCTCGCTGATGGCGAAGTACGCCGCCGACTCCACCGGCTCCTCGAACCGCCCGGGCAACTCCACGTCCACCTCGACCGGCAGCGCCATCCGCAGCGCCAGCGCCCGCACCGCATCGCCCAGACCCCGCTCGGCCAGCACCGGCGGGTGGATGCCGCGCACCAGGTCACGCAGTTCCGACAGCGCCTCGGCCGAGTTCGCCCGGGCCATCGACAGCATCTTCTTCGCCTGCTGCGGGTCCTTCTCGATCAGCGCCTCGATGGTGCCCAGGCTCATGCCCATCGCCACCAGCCTGGCCTGCGCCCCGTCGTGCAGGTCGCGCTCGATGCGGCGCAGTTCGGCCGCCGAGGAGTCCACCGCGTCGTGCCGGGTGGTGGTCAGCCGCTCGACCCGGGCCGCGAGCACCATCTGCGGGGTGGGCGCCAGCAGGCCGCGGCAGACGTGGAAGTGGCCCTGCCGGAACGCCGGGCTGGTGAACACGCCGAGCACGATCAACCCGAGCCCGACCAGCGCCGCGAGGTTCGCCGTGTACTGCGAGGTGACCGGCACGAAGGCGTACCACTCACCGCCGCCGGAGTTCACGATCGGCTCCCACACGCCCGCCGCGAGGACCGGGCCGTAGATCCCGTACGGGATGAACACGAAGGCGAGCAGCGCCAGCACGAACCCCACGATCATGTCGGTGAACAGCCACAGCAGATCGCGCCAGGACGCCGGGTCCTTCAGGATCAAGGTGGTGCGCTCGACCACTCCGGCGAGACCGCGGCGCGGCAGGTCGGGGAAGGGGCGGTACGGCTCCGGGATGGTGATGCCCGCCCAATCGGCCGCCGTGCGCCGGCGCCAGTTGGCGAAGCCGCGCACCGCCGCCGTCACGTACGGGGTGGTGATCAGGCCGAGGCCCAGCACGATGAAGACGAGCGAGAGCACCGAGAACACGAACAGCGTGATCGAGCCCACGAGCGTGATGAACATCAGCGCGAACCCCTGGGCGGTGGCGGTCAGCGCGTTGCGGACTCTCATCTGTTTGCTCTCCCCGTGATCGGCCATCCACCCGAACCTCGGGCACTCATCCAGTCTGGCGGCCCGATCATTGTGCGGCACTGGCGCCGGGCACCGAGTGGGGGTGTACCTAGCACCACCCCGCCCACCTCGCCTTTTGCTTCAGGCGTTGGGTGCTTTGGCGGCTGGGGAGCGGGGCTGGCGATTCCTAGCGTGAGGGACGTGACTTATTCGGTCCTTACCTCAGGGGGAGAGACGCCATGAAGCAGAACCTCGCGGCCCGACTCGGCGGATGGAGTACCCGCCACCGCAAGACCGCGATCTTCGGCTGGCTGCTGTTCGTGGTGCTGATCGCAGTGGTCGGCGGCGCCTCGGGCATGGTCGAGATGACCCACTCCGAGGAAGGCGCGGGCGACTCCGTCAAGGCCGAGAAGATCCTGGAGGACGCCGGCCTCCAGACGCCCGCCAGCGAGATGGTCATGGTGCGCAGCCCCGAGCCGGACGGCTGGCAGAAGGTGGCCGGGCAACTCGCCACCGACATCGCGGGAACCGGCGAGGTCGAACACCTCAAGCCACCCGTACGCTCCGAAAGCGGCCGGGAAGGGCTGATCACCTTCGACATGAAGGGCGACGCCGACAGCGCGAGCGACCGCGTCGACCCGGTGATGGATCTGGTCGACCAGGCCGCCAAGTCACACAAGGAGCTGGAGGTCTACCAGTTCGGCGAAGCCAGCTCCGCCACCTGGCTGGAGACGGTGCTCGGTGACGACATGAAGAAGGCCGAATTCACGGCCGTACCGCTGGCGCTCGGCATCCTGTTCGTGGTCTTCGGCGCCGCGGTCGCCGCCCTGCTGCCGGTGATCCTCGCCCTGACCGCCTGCATCGCCACCTTCGGCGCCCTCGCGCTGATCAGCCACCAGATGCACCTGACGCCCACCATCAACTCGGTGATGTTCCTCGTCGGGTTGGCCGTCGGCGTCGACTACTGCCTGTTCTACCTGCGCCGGGAGCGGGACGCGCGGGCCGGGGGCCACGACTCGGCCACCGCGCTGCGCATCGCCGCGGCCACCAGCGGCCGGACCGTACTGGTCTCCGGCTTCACCGTGATGGTCGCCATGGCCGGCATGTTCTTCTCCGGGCTGCTGCTCTTCAAGGGCTTCGCCGTCGCCACCATCGTGGTCGTCTTCATCGCCATGCTGGGCTCGGTGACCGTCCTGCCCGCGATGCTCTCCTGGCTCGGCGACCGGGTGAACAAGGGCCGGCTGCCGTTCGTGGGCCGCAGGGCCCAGCGCCGCGCGGCCCCGCCGGCCAGGCCCGGCGTCGTCACCACGCTGATCAGGCCCGTGGTGGGCCGCCCGAAGGTGTTCGCCGTGCTGGCCGCAGCGCTCCTGGTGGTGCTGGGCGCACCGGCGCTTGGCATGAAGACCGAACAGCTCGGCTTGGAGAAGCAGTTCGGCAAGGACGCCGGCATCGCCGTGGCCTTCCGCGAGATCACCGACACCTTCCCCGGCGGCCCTTCGCCGGCCCAGGTGGTCATGGAGGGCGACGTACGGAGCCCGCGCTTCACGGCCGCGGTCGCCGACTTCAAGAAGCAGGCCGCTGCGGCGGGCGAGTTCGGCAAGGACATCGAGGTCAGCATCCACCCGGACCAGGGCGTGGCCGAGATCGACGTGCCGCTGGCCGGCAACGGCACCGACGACGCGTCCAAGCGGTCCCTTGAGACGCTGCGCGACGAGGTGGTGCCGAGCACCCTGGCGGACGCCACCGACCAGGTTTACGTCACCGGCGACCTGGCCTCGTCCATGGACTTCAACGACCAGCTCAAGGCGGGCATCGTGCCGGTCTTCGTGTTCATCATCGCGATGACGTTCCTGCTGATGCTGGTCTGCTTCCGCTCGGTGCCCATCGCGCTGGTGTCGATCGTGCTCAACCTGCTGTCGGTGGCCGCCGCCTACGGCGTGATGGTCGCCGTCTTCCAGCACGGCTGGGGCGCCGGGCTGCTCGGCATGGAGAAGGTCGGCGCGATCGAGTCCTGGATGCCGCTGTTCGTGCTGGTCATCCTGTTCGGCCTGTCGATGGACTACCACGTCTTCGTGGTCTCCCGCATCCGTGAGGCGCACGACCGGGGCCGCTCCACCGGCGCCGCGATCGTGGAGGGCATCCAGGCCACCGCCGGCTCCATCTCCGGGGCCGCGGCGATCATGGTGGCGGTCTTCGCGGTCTTCGCGATGCTCTCCATGCAGGACATGCAGCAGATGGGCGTCGGCCTCGCGGTCGCGGTCCTGCTGGACGCCACGCTGGTCCGGATGGTGCTGCTGCCCTCGGTGATGGCGCTGCTCGGCGAGAAGAACTGGTACCTGCCCCGCTGGCTCGGCTGGCTGCCGCACTTCTCGCACGGCGAGGAGCCGGCCGCGCCCGTCGCCACCCACGCCGCACAGCCGGCCGGCTACCCGGCGGCCCAGCAGCAGACCCACCCGACCGCCCACGGCTCGTACGCCGCTCCCGGCCAGGTTCAGGACCACGGCCAAGACCACGGCCGGCCGTACGACGACGGGGCGCGCCGCTACTGAGCTACCACCTCAGCGATCACGCGAGCGACCACCACCGGGCGGGGGCCCCCGCCGGGGCCCCGCCCCCCCCCCCCCCCGGGGGGGGCCCCCCCCCCCCCCCCCCCCCCCCCCCCCGCCCCCCCGGGGGCGGCCCCCCCCCCCGC
>NZ_JBEHZD010000621.1:0-4094 GCF_040240285.1 Streptomyces sp. HSW2009
CAACAGCCCCGGCAGCTCCCACCCAGCCCACCCACGGAGAACAACCCACCCACCCCAGCCACCCACCAACCCAAACCCAAACCCAAACCCACAGCACCCCACAGCCAACCCACGCCCCACTCAGTCACCCCACTCAGCCACCCCGAAAGTCGGCTCAACCTCGCTCAACCCTGCCGGCCCACGGCAACCCCAGCCGGCTCCAGCCAGCCCCGACCGACCCCGCTCAACCCCGACCGGCCTGCCCGGCCCCGCTCATCCCCCACCCACCCCCGTACCGCATTCCGAGCAGCGGACCCGCCCCCGCCAGCGGCCCCACAGAGCCCCACCAGGCCCCCCATCAGGGAAAACCAGCCCCACCAAGCCCCCATCAGGGAAAGGGGGAAAGGTGAGCTCAGGGGCGTTCTGCCTGCAAGCGGGCCACATATGCGGCGGCCTGGGAGCGGCGTTCCATGCCGAGTTTGGAGAGCAGGCTGGAAACGTAATTCTTGATCGTCTTTTCGGCCAGGTGCAGACGTTCGCCGATCGCGCGATTGGTGAGGCCCTCGCCGATGAGATCCAGAATGCGGCGTTCCTGTTCCGTGAGGGAGGCCAGCCGCTCGTCGCCGCGCGGGGTGTTACCGGCCCGTAGGCGTTCCAGTACGCGGGCCGTGGCGACCGGGTCGAGCAGGGATTTTCCGGCGGCGACGTCGCGTACCGCGGATAGCAATTCATTGCCACGGATCGCCTTGAGGACATAACCGGACGCCCCGGCCATGATCGCGTCGAAGAGGGCCTCGTCGTCGGCGAAGGAGGTCAGCATCAGGCAGTGGATGCTCTCGTCCGCCGAGCGGATCTCCCGGCACACCTCAACCCCGCTGCCGTCGGGCAGCCGTACGTCGAGTACGGCGACATCGGGCCTGGTCGCGGGGATGCGGACGAGTGCGTCGGCGGCGGTTCCGGCCTCGCCCACGACCTCGATGTCGTCCTCGACGGAGAGCAACTCGTGCACGCCCCGGCGCACGACTTCATGGTCGTCAAGCAGGAATACGGTGATTTTTCCTTCTTCGCGCACGTTCTCAGTCTCACATACGAACTCTTCCCGTGCTCTTGCCCTCCGGGATAACGTGCCGTTGTTCTGGCGGCCTGCGAGGCTGTGACCAGTGCTTGTTCCCCACTTTCTCGATTTACTTGGAAATCCAAGCAAAATCGCAGGTCAGATGGGGTTTCGCAGACCTGCGACGCACTGGGTAACGTGACTTTCGCGGGACTCCCGCCGGAGCACCTGTCACGCCCGGTCGGGGCATCGGCGCACCCACCCCGTGCGCCGGGGACCGTCCGGGCGGAGCCGCCCTTTCGCCTCTGGCGCGAGGACCACCAGCCGCCGGCGGACCCCGGGGGCCGGACAGACGGAGGAGCACACGTGACCGTGGACAGCACTGCCGCGAGCAAACCACGCCGCAGCAGCAGCACCAAGCGCACCAGGGCCAAGCAGCCGACGGCTGATCAACCCCAGCTCGTACAGCTACTGACGCCCGAGGGCGAGCGGGTCGAGCACCCCGACTACTCCATCGACCTGACCGCTGAAGAGCTGCGTGGGCTGTACCGCGACATGGTGCTGACCCGGCGCTTCGACGCCGAGGCGACGACCTTGCAGCGCCAGGGCGAGCTGGGCCTGTGGGCCTCGCTGCTCGGCCAGGAGGCCGCGCAGATCGGCTCGGGCCGCGCCCTGCGCGACGACGACTACGTCTTCCCCACCTACCGCGAGCACGGCGTCGCCTGGTGCCGGAACGTCGACCCGACGAACCTGCTCGGCATGTTCCGCGGCGTGAACAACGGCGGCTGGGACCCGAACTCCAACAACTTCCACCTGTACACGATCGTGATCGGCTCGCAGACGCTGCACGCCACCGGCTACGCGATGGGCGTGGCCAAGGACGGTGCGGACTCGGCCGTGATCGCGTACTTCGGTGACGGCGCCTCCAGCCAGGGTGACGTGGCCGAGGCGTTCACCTTCTCGGCGGTCTACAACGCGCCGGTCGTCTTCTTCTGCCAGAACAACCAGTGGGCCATCTCCGAGCCCACCGAGCGGCAGACCCGCGTCCCGCTCTACCAGCGCGCCCAGGGGTACGGCTTCCCCGGCGTGCGGGTGGACGGCAACGACGTGCTGGCCTGTCTCGCGGTGACCCGGGCCGCCCTGGAGCGGGCCCGCAGCGGTCAGGGCCCGATGCTGGTCGAGGCGTTCACCTACCGGATGGGCGCGCACACCACCTCCGACGACCCGACGCGCTACCGCGGCGACGAGGAGCGCGAGCTGTGGGAGGCCAAGGACCCGATCCTGCGGCTGCGCACCTACCTGGACCGCGAGGGCTTCGCGGACGCGGACTTCTTCAGCGTGCTTGAGGAGGAGTCGGACGCGCTGGCCAAGCGGGTGCGGGACGCGGTGCGGTCCATGCCCGACCCGGACGACATGGCCATGTTCGAGCACATTTACGCCGACGGGCACTCGCTCGTCGACGAGGAGCGCGCCCAGTTCGCCGCGTACCAGGCTTCGTTCGCCGAGGAAGGTCACTGAGATGGCTGCCGGTACCACCGAAAAGCTGTCGATCGTCAAGGCGATCAACGCTTCGTTGCGCAAGTCCCTGGAGACCGACCAGAAGGTCGTCATCATGGGTGAGGACGTCGGCAAGCTCGGCGGCGTCTTCCGGGTCACCGACGGGTTGCAGAAGGACTTCGGCGAGGAGCGGGTGATCGACACCCCGCTGGCCGAGTCCGGCATCGTCGGCACCGCCATCGGCCTCGCGCTGCGCGGCTACCGCCCGGTGGTGGAGATCCAGTTCGACGGGTTCGTCTTCCCGGCGTACGACCAGATCGTCACCCAACTCGCCAAGATGCACGCCCGCGCGCTGGGCAAGATCAAGATGCCGGTCGTCATCCGCATCCCCTACGGCGGTGGCATCGGCGCCGTCGAGCACCACAGCGAGTCGCCCGAGGCGCTGTTCGCGCACGTCGCGGGGTTGAAGTGCGTCTCGCCTTCGAACGCGTCCGACGCGTACTGGATGATGCAGCAGGCCATCGCCAGCGATGACCCGGTCATCTACTTCGAGCCCAAGCGCCGCTACCACGACCGCTCCGAGGTCAACACGGCCGCCATCCCGGGCCCGCTGCACGTCGCCCGGGTGGAGCGGGCCGGCACCGACCTGACGCTCGCCGCGTACGGGCCGATGGTGAAGGTGTGTCGGGACGCCGCCGCGGCAGCAGCCGAGGAGGGCAAGTCGATCGAGGTGCTCGACCTGCGGTCGATCTCGCCGGTCGACTTCGACGGCATCGAGGCTTCGGTGCGCAAGACGGGCCGGCTGGTCGTCGTGCACGAGGCGCCGGTCTTCTTCGGCTCGGGCGCGGAGATCGCCGCGCGCATCACCGAGCGGTGCTTCTACCACCTGGAGGCTCCGGTGCTGCGGGTGGGCGGGTTCCACGCGCCGTACCCGCCGTCCCGACTCGAAGACGAGTACCTGCCGGGGCTTGACCGGGTGCTCGACGCCGTTGACCGCGCGTTGGCGTACTGAGGGGCTTGGAGCAGCGATCATGAGCAACACCGCACAGCGCTTCCGCGAATTCAAGATGCCCGACGTGGGCGAGGGCCTGACCGAGGCCGAAATCCTCAAGTGGTACGTGCAGGTTGGCGACACGGTCACCGACGGCCAGCCGGTCTGTGAGGTCGAGACCGCCAAGGCCGCCGTCGAACTGCCCATCCCCTTCGACGGCGTGGTGCACGAGCTGCGCTTCGAAGAGGGCGTGACCGTCGACGTCGGCACCACCATCATCTCCGTCGACACCCAGCCGGGCGCGGGCCCGGCCGAACCGGCGGCGCCCGCAGCCGCCGAGCCCGCTGCGGCGCCCGCGGCCGACGAGGAGCCCGCACAGCAGGGCCGGCAGGCCGTGCTCGTCGGGTACGGGGCGGCGCCGTCCTCCACCAAGCGGCGGCCCCGCAAGCCGCAGCCCGGCCAGGCCGGACGAGCAGCCGGCCAGCCGTCCGTTGCCGCGGCGCTCCAGGCGGAGCTGAACGGGCACGCGGGCGCGGCCCCCGCCGCCCCGGCCGCCCCTGCCGCCCCCGTGGT
>NZ_JBEHZD010000622.1:0-4090 GCF_040240285.1 Streptomyces sp. HSW2009
GGCGGCCGGGGGGGGGGGGCGCCCCCCCCCCGCGCCCCCCCCCCGGGGCCGGCGCGCGGGGGGGGGGGGGGGCCCGCGGGTGGGTGGGGTCGGTGGGTGGGGTCGCTCACCGCATGCCCTCGGGGCCCTCCTTGCTCCCCTCGTCGCCCTTCCCCATGCCGCGGCGTCCGCGGCCCGTGCCGTCGGAGCCCTCGTACTCCACGGTCTCCTTGCGTATCTGGGTGGAGACCTCCTGCTGTTCGGTGACCCGCTCGGTCTCCAGGCGCACGCGCTCCACGGGCACGGTCTCCTTGTGGACCACCGCGCGCTCCTCGTGCAGCGTGACCTCCACCGTGCCGTCCTCGATCCGGGCGGTGCGGCCCTGGCGCCGCATGTCATCCGCGGTGATCGGCTCGCGGGTCAGGTGCACCTCCTCGTGGCTGACAGGAACGGTGCGGCTCACGTTCTCGGTCACCACGTGTTTGCGCAGTCGGGCGCGTCCGCTCTCGTGCTCCTCGGTGCCGATGCGCACCTGCTCCTCGGAGAGGATCATCTCCTGGACGCCCTCCTTGGCCGCGGGTCCCTTCTGCATCCCGCGCGAGCCCTGCATGTCACCCGGCTTCTTCATGCCACCTGACTCCTTCATGCCGCTGGCGGCCCGCATGTCGGCGGAGTCCTTCGCCTCCCGGGACGCGGACTCCTTGGCCATCGCGTCGCCCGTCTCGGCGCCACGTCCGGCGCCCGCGCCGACCAGCTTCGGCCCGCCGGCATCGGCGCGCTGGCCGGACTCCCTGCCCATCGCGTACCCGGCGGCCCCGCCGCCCGCCGCACCGCCTGCCGCGCCCGCCGCCGCCTCGCCCGCCATGCCGCTCCGCCCGGCTCGCGCGTCCCGGCTCGTGGCGGTGTCCTGGCCGCCGCGGCCGGCGGGTGGCCCGGTGGGGTGCCGCAGCCCGTAGTGGCGGTAGAGCTCCGTCTCCTCCTCGGGGGACAGGTGACCCGCGGCGTCGATCCGCGGAGCGTCCTTGATCTCTTCCTTGCTGTAGGGAACGCGCAGATCGCCCGCGGAGTGCTGGGCTCCGGCCAGCGGGACGAAGGTCTCCTTCATGCCGAACAGGCCGGTCCGCACGGTGATCCACTCCGGTACGCCGGTGATGTCGTCGCTGTACACCTGCTGCACCGATCCGACCTTCTGGCCGTCCGGATCGACCACGTGCATGCCGGACAGCTCCTGTGGGGTGTCGCCCCGGGGTGCGGTCATCGCCACTGTCTCCTTTCGCGCGGAGCACGCACCGACACCGCTGGGCGTGCTGCCTCCATTGCGCGCGTCCGGGCACCACACGGCGACCGCTGGCGCTCCCCGCGGCCTCGGCCGGGGCCCGTACGGGGACGCCCGATGGGCCGCACGAGCGCCCGGTGTCGGGGTCACCGGGGAAATTCGGCCGTACTCCATTCGGGTGACACCGGAAGCGCCAGGTCGCCGCTCCCCCGGCCCCTCACCCGAACGGCGGTCCCACATCGCGCCATCCGAACGGCGCCGTCGCCGAGCAGCGCCGGTCCCCGGCGGTGCCGTCCGTTCGGCGCCACCGGAGCGGGGCAGCGGCCTGGCATGCGAAGGCCGCCCCGGCGGCACGGCGGGCCGGGGCGGCCCAGAACAGACCAGACCAGAGAGGAGAGGAGCAGGGCTAGTCGGGTCGGGTCACGGTGGGCCGAAACCCGGGGCGGTCAGCGGATGGGCAGCCCGGACAGGGTGCGGGCGATGACCAGGCGCTGGATCTCGCTGGTCCCCTCGAAGATCGTGTAGATCGCGCTGTCCCGGTGCATGCGCTCGACCGGGTAGTCGCGGGTGTAGCCGTTGCCGCCGAAGATCTGTATCGCCTGCGCGGTGACCTGCTTGGCCGTCTCGCTCGCGTACAGCTTGGACATCGAGCCCTCGGCCGAGGTGAACGGCTTGCCGGTGGCCGCCATCCACGAGGCGCGCCACACCAGCAGCCGGGCCGCGTCGATGTGCGTGCGCATGTCGGCGAGTTGGAAGGCCACACCCTGGTTGTCGATGATCGGGCGGCCGAACTGGGTGCGGGTCTTGGCGTACTCAAGTGCCTCCTCGTACGCAGCCCGCGCCGTGCCCACCGCCATCGCGCCCACCGCCGGGCGGGAGGCCTCGAAGGTGGCCATGGCGGCGTTCTTGACGCGCTCGGACCCGACGCCCTGGGCGCTGCGCTCGCGCGCCCGGGCCAGCCGCTCGTCCAGCTTCTCCTTGCCGCCCAGCAGGCAACTGCCCGGCACCCGCACGTCGGCGAGCACCACCTCGGCCGTGTGCGAGGCGCGGATGCCGTGCTTGTGGAACTTCTGCCCCTGGGTGAGCCCCGGCGTGTTCGGCGGCACGATGAAGGAGGCGTGTCCCTTGGAGCCGAGGTCGGGATCGACGACGGCGACCACCACGTGCACGTTCGCGATGCCGCCGTTGGTGGCCCAGGTCTTGGTGCCGTTCAGCACCCACTCGTCCGTGGCCTGGTCGTAGACGGCGCGGGTGCGCATGGCGCCCACGTCCGAGCCGGCGTCGGGCTCGGACGAGCAGAAGGCGGCGACCTTCACGTCGTCGGCGTCGCCGTACATCTGCGGCACCCAGGTGCCGATCTGCTCGTCGGTGCCGTTGGCCAGCACGCCGACGGCGGCGAGCCCGGTGCCGACGATGGACAGGGCGATGCCGGCGTCACCCCAGAAGAGTTCCTCCATCGTCATGGGGACACCGAGGCCGGTGGGGTCGAAGAACTGCTGGGCGTAGAAGTCGAGCGAGTAGATGCCGATCTTGGCGGCCTCCTGGATGATCGGCCAGGGGGTCTCCTCCCGCTCGTCCCACTCGGCGGCGGCCGGGCGCATCACGTCCCGGGCGAACCCGTGAATCCAGTCGCGTACGGACTTCTGGTCGTCGTTGAGTTCGAACGAGAACTCCGGCATGTCCCCTCCAGCCGCTCATTACCTTCGGTAACAGGAGTCTGTTACTCGCCAGTAGAGACTGTCAACTCCCAGGTCGGCCGGCAGCCGCTGGTCGGACGGGTGTTACGTTGCGCGCGCCGCACGGAACACCGGGGTGGAAGGCAGCACGATGGACACCACACAGCGCGACAACCAGCAGCGCGCCACCGAAGAGCGCCGACGCGCGTTGCTGGAGGCCGCCGACCGCGTCGTCCTGCGCGACGGGCCCGGCGCCTCGATGAACGCCATCGCCGCCGAGGCCGGCATCACCAAGCCGATCCTCTACCGGCACTTCGGCGACAAGGGCGGCCTCTACCGGGCGCTCGCCGTCCGGCACACCGACGCCCTGCTCGCCGCGTTGCGCGCGGCCCTGGACGCGCCGGCCCAGCGCCGGGCCCGGGTCGAGGCCACTTTGGACACCTATCTGGCCGCGATCGAGGCCAGGCCCCAGGTCTACCGGTTTCTCATGCACCCGGCCGACGACCAGGGCGAGGGCACCCCGTCCGAGCAGGGCTTCGAGGGCGGCCGGCACGCGGCACCGCTGCTGCGCCGGCTCGGCGAGGAGTTGGCCCGGGTCATCGCGGAGCGCGTGGACCTCGGCCCGGACGGCGAGGAGAAGGCCCGGGTGTGGGGGCACGGGATCGTCGGCATGATGCACGCCGCCGGCGACTGGTGGCTGCGCGACCGCCCCTGCCCCCGCGAACAGCTCGTCAGCCACCTCACCGACCTGCTGTGGGGACGCCTCGCGGACGCCGGCGACCGCCCCGGCCGGCCGCTCGCCGGCTTCCTGATCGGCTTCCACTCGCCGGACCGGCCCGGCACCGCCTACATCCACTTCGTCGGCGTCCACCCGGGGCTGCGCCAGCACGGCGTCGCCCGCGCGCTGTACGGGCGGTTCTTCGCCCGGGCCAGTTCGGCCCGGCGACAGGAGGTACGGGCGATCGTCTCGCCGGCCAACAAGCCGTCCATCGCCTTCCACCACGCCATGGGCTTCGTACCGGACGGCGGCGACTACGAGAGCGACGGCGTCCCCGTCCACCGCGACTACGACGGCCCCGGCCACGACCGGATCAGCTTCCGCCGACTGCTGAGCGGGGCACCTGCGGTGGCCGGCTAGCGGGCGCCGCGCGGCGGACCC
>NZ_JBEHZD010000623.1:0-4086 GCF_040240285.1 Streptomyces sp. HSW2009
CCCCCACCTCCACCGAACCGGGACGAGCCGACCCGACCCCGACGGCCCCGGCCGAAGCCGGGGGCGCGCCCACCGTCACCCAACCGGCCGAATCCGCACCCACGGCTTCCGCGCTCACCGGCTCCACACTCCCCGGAACCACGAGCCCATCCGGTACGAGCCCCGCACCGGCACCGGCAGCTCTCACCACCCTGATCCCCACGGGCCCCACCCCGACAGAAGCCGAACCCGAGGCGCCCCGCACCACGGCCGCGCCCGATGCCACCCACGAACCGGCCGCCACCACGCCCACCCCAGGCACCCCCCAGGACGCAACGCCGACGCCCGCCACCACCCACACCTCTCGGCCCGGCGCGGACGCACCACCACCCCAGGACACCGCAGCCCCGGACGGCCCGCGCCCCTACCCACCAGGGACGATCACCACCGCCGTCCCCACTGCCGCACTCCCCACCACTGTGATCAGCGACCCCGCTGACGACGATCACCGCCCGGCGAACCACGACGGCCACCAGACCGACACCCCCGCACCGGCCGCCGCCCGCCACCACCCCACCGCAGCCGCGGCCACCCCCGAAACCGCCACCCTGGCCCCGGCCTCGGCCCCGCCGGCCCCCGCACCCGCCACGCTCTACCGGGGCGTCCTCGTCTACGCCGCCGACGTCACCGACCAGGTCGAGGCCGTTGAACGACTGCGGGTCAGCGAACGCCGCCAGCGCGAGGCCGCCGTCACCCTCCAGCGCAGCCTGCTCCCGCAGGAACTCGAACAACCCGACGACCTACGCGTGGCCGCCACCTACCAACCCGGCGGCACCGACGCCGCGGTCGGCGGCGACTGGTACGACGTCATCACCCTCGGCGCCGGCCGCACGGCCCTGGTCATCGGCGACGTCATGGGCCGGGGCCTGCGCGCGGCGGCCGTCATGGGCCAGCTCCGCACCGCCGTACGCGCCTACGCCCGCCTCGACCTGCCACCGCACGAGGTGCTGCAACTGCTCGACGGCCTGGCCGCCGAGATCGACGCCAGTCAGATCGCCACCTGCGCCTACGCCGTTCACGACCCCAACGAAGGCCGCCTCATCTACGCCTCCGCCGGGCACCTGCCCATCCTGGTCCGCGACCCCGACGGCACGGTGCGCCGCGCCGCCGAACCCACCGGCCCACCGCTCGGCACCGGCGGCTGGCTGCACGCCTCGGGCTCGGTACCGCTCGGCCCCGGCTCCAGCGCCGTGCTGTACACCGACGGCCTGGTGGAACGGCGTGACCGGGACATCGACGAAGGCGTGGCCGATCTGGAACGGGCCTTCCAGGGCGCCGCCGGCTCGCCCCAGGTGATGTGCGACCGGCTGATCAGGTCGCTCGGCATCACCGCGGACCATGACGACGACGTCGCCGTACTCGTGCTCCAGCACCCGGCCCGCACCGGCCACGAGGCGGAGCTCTTCCACAACGCCGCACTCGAACTGCTCGGCGGCATCGAGGCCGCACCCCGCGCCCGCGCCTTCGCCTCCGGCGTCCTCGCAAGCTGGCGCTTCCCGGCACAACTCCGTGACCTCGGTGTCCTCGCCGCCAGCGAACTCGTCGCCAACTCGCTCCAACACGGCACACCCCCCATGCGCCTGCGCCTCCGGCGCACCGACCGTCGACTGATCATCGAGGTGACGGACGGCGACGACCACCTGCCCCGACGCCGCCGCGCGGAGCCCGCGGACGAAGCGGGTCGTGGCATTTCGATCGTGGCCACCATCGCCTCGTCCTGGGGCTCCCGCCGCACCCCCGACGGCGGCAAGGCCGTCTGGTGCGAATTCGCCCTACCCCGCAGCTAGCCCACCCCGCCCCAGCAGGGGCCGTGACCACACACCGTCTTACGCGGCCGTGGTCACGGCCTCCTGCCCGGGCTCGGCTATCGCCCCGTGCTGTGCACCACCCGTACGAGGAGCCGGCACCGGCGCGGTCGCCCGGGCCAGAGCGGCCCGGTAAGGGCTGTCCTGAGCCGGCGTGAGCCGCCGCCCCATCCGCAGCGCCAGCACCGAGATGCCGAGCGAACAGCCGATGAGCATCACGATGTACGCCGTATACAGCCCGGCACCGGCCATCAGACCGCCCACCGCAGGCCCCACCGCCAAGGCGAGCTGCTTGACCAGGGCAAACGCCGAGTTGTACTGCCCAACCCTGGCCCCCGGCGCCAGATCGGCCACCAGCGGCGCAACGGTCGGCGACAACATCGCCTCACCAAGCCCGAACAGCG
The DNA here is from genome assembly GCF_040240285.1 of Streptomyces sp. HSW2009. Taxonomy (NCBI): domain Bacteria; kingdom Bacillati; phylum Actinomycetota; class Actinomycetes; order Kitasatosporales; family Streptomycetaceae; genus Streptomyces; species Streptomyces sp. HSW2009. The sequence goes on from NZ_JBEHZD010000623.1 coordinate 2,249, forward strand.
CGTACGTCGAGATGATCGCGGCCGTCGCCATGGCCTGGCTGCCGTGGATCAGACCGGAGGCCCCGGCCGCCACCCAGGCAACGGTCCAAATGAGCCCGACCAGCGCGATCACCCGACTACGCCGCCGCTGCTCCACCAGCTTCAGCACCACGAACTGCGCCACCACGATGACCGCCGTGTTGGCGGCCAGCGCCACACCCAGCGTCGCGGGCGAGATCCGAGTGACCTCCACCGCGAAGGCGGAGAGCCCCGACTCGAACTGTCCGTAGCAGGCGAAGAACATCACGAAGCCCAGGACACACAGTTGGACCATGGCCCGGTCGGCCAGCAGCACGCGCCAGCCACCCTTGGCGCCATCACCCGTAGGTATGGAGTCCTCCACCTTCGGCACGTGCGGCAGCCGCACCGTGGCCACCGCCGCTCCCAGCACCAGGAACATCACGGACTCGATCGCGAACAGGCGCACGAAGCTCGCCGGGTGCGAGGTGTCCACCAGCAGCCCGCCGAGCAGACCACCGAGGCCGAGGCCGAGGTTGTTGAGGAAGAACTGGGTGGCGAAGGCGCGCGAACGCGTCGTCGGCGTCGAGCACCAGACGATCATCGTGGCGAGAGCGGGCTGGATCACCGCTATACCGGCACCGAGCAGCCCCGCCGCCGCGATGACCGCCGGCTCGCGGGATGCGAGCCCGAGCCCTATGGAGCCCATGGCAGCAGCGACCGACCCCGCGAGGGCAACAGGCAACGGCCCCCGCCGGTCGATGACGCGACCGGTGAAGGGGAGCACGACGAGCGCGGCAACGGCGAACGTCGCGAGCACCACGCCCGCGGTGCTCGCCCCCAGATTGCGCACCTGCGCCACGTAGACGAACAGGAACGGAACCGTGAAGCCGTTGCCGAACGCGCTCAACGCGTTGCCCAACTGGATACGGCGCAGCGCGGCGCCCATCGCGGTGGTCACACTCACCTGCCTAGGTAGTAGAGGTCGAAGTCGACGAGGTCATCAGGGCTCGCCAGGAAGGCGAAGGGAGATCTGAAGCTTGAAGACTTCAGATCTAAAGTTCGACGCTTAAGAGTACACATGGAAGGACTTCGATGCCAATGAGATGCGTGCCATACTGCGCCGCATGCCCGAGACACCCACGCCGAGCGGCAGCGCGAGCGAGCCGACCCTTGAGGAACAGATCGCGGCCTACCAGCGCGAGTTCCGCGACCTCGACCCCCAGGTCGAGCAGGTCGTCTCCGCCCTCCAGCGCCTGAACCGCCGGATGAACGTCGCGTACGGCCGCCAGACCGCCACCCTCGGCATCAGCAACACCGAGTGGGAGGTGCTGAAGGCCCTCGTGCTCTCCGGGGCCCCGTACCGCCTGGGCCCGGGCGACCTGGCCAAGCGGCTCGGACTCACCCCGGCGGCCATGACGCACCGCATCGACCGCATGGCGGCCGAGGGGCTGGTGACGCGGGAGCGCGACGAGAGCAACCGGGTGCGCGTGATCGTCGAGCTCACCGACCGCGGTCGCGAGCAGTGGCTGGAGGCCATGCGCATGGCGACCGTCTTCGAGGAGGACCTCTTGCAGGACCTCACGACGGTCGAGCGCCACCTCCTCGGCGAGCTGCTGACCCGGCTGTTGCGCAGGGTGGAAGAGGCACAGCCGGACGCCGGTGGGCGACTCAGCGACCTCGACTGACGCAAGTTGACACGTCCTGGACCCATCCGTAGTGTTCTCCGAGTTGCCACGGCGCCGTAACGGTTCTGTGGCAACTCCTCGCGCCGCACCGGCGGCACACCACTACTGCACGGCCCCTTATCGGGATGGATTTCGGCATGCCGGAATTCGGTT
>NZ_JBEHZD010000624.1:0-4071 GCF_040240285.1 Streptomyces sp. HSW2009
TCCCCTCCGAAGGAGATCACCCATGCCCGCGTGGAGCAAGCGGCTCCCCGTCCTGGGCCGCCCCCCCCCCGCGCGGGGGGGGGGGGCCGGCGCCGGGGGGGGGGCGGGGGGGGGCCCGGCCCGGGCGGCCGACGGCACGCTCCCCGGGCCCGCCGCCCAGGGCGGCGACTGCGCGGCCGACCTGCTGGCGGCCTACGGGCAGTTGCCCGGGCCCGCGCCGAGCGCCGCGCACCGTACTCCCTCGTCTCGCCCCGGCCCGGCCCCTGCTCCCCCGGCCGGCACGGGCCCGCCGCATGCCGCCGCGTCCCGTACCGGCCGGGCGAAGCCGATGGCGCCCGGCATCCGGGGGCTCGACCGGGACATCGCCGAGCGGGTGCCCGACTGCGTGATCGGGGTCAGTGGTGAGGTGCCGCTGCGGGAGACCCCGATCGGTTACGAGCAGGCGTTCCACGCGCTGGCCGTGGCCCGCACCGCGCCCAGCGGCCGGGCCAGCTTCCAGCGCGACTCCGACCTGTCGCCGCTCGCGGTACCGCAGGGGGTGCGCTGGGCGCAGGAGTTGCTGGCGCCGTGCGTGACGTACCTGCCGCCGCGGCGGGCCGACCCCGGCGGTGCGGAACTGCTCGGCACGCTCGGTTCCTGGCTCACCTTCGGCAGTTCCGCCAGCCGCCATCTGAAGATCCACCGCAATACGCTGGCCGCCCGGGTGCGGCTGATCGGCGAACTCCTCGAACTCCGCCTCGACCGGCGGGCCGGCCCGGCGGCGGCCTGGTTGGCCCTGCAACTGCGCTCGGTCCCCGTCGCCACCGCCACCCGGCAGCCGACGCCGACCCTGGAGACCCTGCTGTCCACCCCCGCGGTCGAGGTGTGGGCACAGGCCAGGCTCCGACCGCTGGAGCGGGCGAACCTGCCGTCGGGCACCGACACGGTACGCGCCTGGCTGCGGGCCGACGCGAAGCTGTCGCCGGCCGCGAGCGCGCTCGGCATCTCGCTGCCCGGCGCACGCAAGCGGCTGACCAGGGCGGAAGAGGCCCTGGGCCGCTCCCTCCTACACGCCCCGAGTGCCAAGCACGAACTGTGGCTTGCGATGCGGGCGCTCGGCTCGCTGTGAGCGTGGTGTCGTAACTGGCCCTTGCGCGGGGGAGCCGGGGCGCGGTCCGCGCGCGCCGATCTGCGGGCGCCGATCTGCGGCGGCTGGTCCGTGGCGGCTAGTCCGCGGACACCGCCCCGCAACTGGCGGGCGGTCGGGGCCGTCGGTCCGCAGCCGGCGACCAGCCCACGCCGAGCACCCGTAGGCCCGCTCCGTACGACCCGCCTCGTACAACCCGTTCCGTACGACCCGCCTCGTACAACCCGCTCCGCACGACCCGCCTCGTACAACCCGTTCCGTACGACCCGCTTCGTACAACCCGTTCCGTACGACCCGTTTCGTACGCCCCACCGGCACACCCCGGCCGCCCCCGGTACGCAGCCACCCCCGGTGCGCGGCCACGGGCCCCCGCCACCGCGGTGGGTTACCCCTTGCCCAGCGGCAGCGCCCCCGTACGAGCAGCCGGCGGGCAGCCGTCGGGCCACCGGCGGGCACGGGCCCCGGGCGGGTGCCCCACGCGACGACGCCCGGTGGGGCGGGACAGCCCCGGTCAGGCGAGGTGGGGGCGGGGCAAAGGTGCCATTGCGTGGAGGCGGGTATCGATTGCGTCTCGGTCGGTCGGCCCGTACCCGTCCCAGCGGGGCTGACCTGCGGCGACGGCGGATGCGGCGGCTCGTTACCCGTACGTTCTTCAATCACCGGTCGGTGGGCAACCAGCAACCGGGCTGACTGTGCACTCTGTTCCTCGCCTCCGTGCGGCGGGGACGCCTACTGTCCAGGCCAAGGCCCCGGCGGGCTGGTCCGGCGGCACACCTCACCCCTCCCTGATGAGGCGCGCGCGGCCCTCCCCCCATCCGTGCCGCTGCGCCCCGCCACCGCAGCCCGCCGGTGCCCGGTCGGCGCTCACCCTCGAAGCAGACAGGACCGCTGATGAGCCACCACCACGATTCGCTCCTCGCCCGCCAGGACCCCCGGCTGGACGTCAGCGACCTCTACGTCTTCCGCGGCGACCGGGGCACCGTCTTCGTGCTCAACGTCAACCCGCTCTCCGGCACGGGCGGCTTCCACGACGACGAGAGCCTGTACGAGATCAAGATCGACACCGATGGGGACGGCGTCGAGGACATCACGTACCGGTTCACCTTCGCGCCCATCGCCTTCGCGCCCTTCAGCACGCGCGGCAGCCAGCGGTGGGAGCTGCGCCGGTTCGACGGGGCGGCGGCGCGGGACCGGGACGCCGCCGGCACGGTGCTGCTGCGCGGGGTGACCGAGGAACCGTCCGAGCTGGTGCGGCCGGCCGGCGGCGGGCCCGAGGGCGAGGCCGACGGCGCGCTGCGGGCATGGGCGGGGCAGGCCGGCGACCCGTTCTGGATCGAGGGCACGGTGGTCACCGCGGTCAAGACCGCGCTGGCCGAGGGCACGGCGCCCGACCTGGCCGACTTCGACCCACGGCAGGCGAAGAACCTGTTCGCCGACACCGATGTGCAGGCCATCGTCCTTGAGGTGCCCGATGCGGACCTGGCCGGCGCACAGGAGATCGGCGTGTGGGGGGTGAGCGTGCTGGCCACCGACGCGGGCGGCTGGCGGCAGATCAACCGCTGCGCGACCCCGCTCCTCAACACCCTCTTCGTACTCGAAGACGCCGACCGGCACATCGACTTCAACGCGACCGTGCCCGGCGAGGACCGGCAGCGGTACGGGGCCGAGGTGCAGGCGGCGATCGAACGCGGGGCCGCCGCCGTCGGCGCGGTCACCGACCCCGCCGCGCACGCCGCCCACGTGCGCGACCTGCTCTTGCCGGACGTCCTCAGGTACGAGGTGGGCAGCAAGGCCCACTTCGGGTGGGAGCAGCGCAACGGGCGCGCCCTCACCGACTGCACCCCGGAGGCCATGTTCGCGCTGATCCTCGGCGCGCCGGTCAGCATGGGGCTGGACGCGAGCGCGGCTACGGGGGTGCCGCGTGACGTCTTCCCCTACCTGGCCCCGTCGAAGGCGGAACGGTGATCGGCCGTTCCACCGCCGCGGTGCGCGCCCGCTGGCGGGCCGACCCGCGGTGCTGCGTCCCGCTCGCCACCGGCCGCACCTTCGACGCGGTCACCCTGGACCTGCGCACCGGCATGGAGGTCATCGACCTGCTACGGCGCCGGGTCGGCGGCGGCCTCGCCGCGGCCAGGACCACCAGGCCCGGGCCGGCCGCGCACCCGGCGGTGTCCGGCAGCGCCCGCCGCCCGGCCCGGCCGCGGCCCGTGCTCTTCCCGACCCTGGTCGACGGCGCGCGTGGCCGGATGCGGCTGTTGCTGCCGCGCGGCGCGGCCCGCTGGCTGGGCGGGCTGCCGGCCGCGCGGGACGTGGAGTACCACGGCGCGGGCACGCCGATCGCCGTTCCCGGTCCGGCCGCCGCGGCCGTTGCCGGTGGTGCGGGGCCGGCCTGGGCGGTGCGCCCCGGCGCCCCCGTGGAGCGGCTGCGCGGCCAGCTCGGCCCGCTGGCCGCGGCCCTGGAGACCGCCCGGCTCACCGTCGGCTGGTGCACCGGCCCGACCGTCGAGAGTCAGCCGTACGCCGGAGTCAGGTAACCCCCCGGCACCCTTACGGCGTCGTACGGAGGGGGCGCATTTCACCCCCGACCAGCACGAGCGCACCAACGTACGGGGAGGAACCAGTGGCACGACTGACCTTTCGGCAGGCCCGCGAGGAGGACCACGCGCCGATCGTGGCGGCGATCAGGACCTGGTGGGGCGCGACCCGCACACCGGACGAGGCCCGCGAACTGTCCCTGCTGTTACCCCGGCTCTTCCTCCAGCACTTCGCGGCCACCAGCCTGATATTGGAGGGCGCCGACGCACCGGCCGCTGCCGGGGAAGGCGGCGGGGCCGGTGGGCCCGCCGGGGCCGGCCACGAGTCGGGCGGGGCCGCGGGGGCCGCACCGGACGGCGTGGGCGCGGTCGGCGCGGGGGCCGGAGCAGGGGCCGGCGTGGCCGGAAACT
>NZ_JBEHZD010000625.1:0-4055 GCF_040240285.1 Streptomyces sp. HSW2009
GGCGGGGGGCGGGGCGGCCCCGGGGGGCGGCGGGCGCGCGCGGGGCGGGGGGGGGGGGGGGGGGGGGCGGGCGGCGCACCGCCCCGGCGGCGCCGCCCCGCACCCACACGCCGCTCCGCACCCGCACACTGCCCCACACCCACACGCCGCCCCACACTCACACGCCGCCCCGGACTCGCACCCCGCCCCGCTCCCCGCGCCGGAGCCGGCCGCCCCGGCGCCCGGCCAGAGCGCTCCGTCGCCCGGTCCGGGCGCCCCGCCGGACGCCGCTCCCCCGGCCGCGCTCCCGTCGCGCGCGGTGGCCCTGCCGGTGCCGGTCGCGCACCAGGTCTCCCTGCCGCTGTCCGGCCCGCACTCCGTACCGCTCCCCATGGCGAACGCGGAGCCGGGCGCCGCGCACTGGCCCGCCGGGTACGAGACGACGGTGCCGGCGCACGAGCGGTGCGCCGAGCCGTATGACGCGTACGCCCCTGACGCGTACGCCCCGTACGCACCGCCGTCGGCAGGCGCCTCGCACGGCCGGTCGGACAGCGCTGCCGATGCCGGCACCGACGGGCGGGACGGTTCCGGCCGGGCGTCGGGGGCCGGGCGCGGAGTGCCGTCGTGGGGCGAGGGGCCCGCGGCGCACCACGCGGGCGAGGCGGAGTGGCAGTTCGGGGGGCAGCAGCCGGGGCCGGCCGCACCCAGACCCGTGCCGCTGCAACAGGCGCCGCTGGACGGTGGCCCCGCGGGCCCGGTGGGCGGCGGCCCCGCGGGCCCGGCCCGCTCGGGGTACCCGCAGCCCTACGGGGTCCGGTCCGACGGGGTGGAGCCCGACGGGGCGCTCTGACCGGACGACGTGACCGGGCGCGGGGCCCCACCGCGACGCCAGCACCGCGCCGCAGCCCCGCCGCCCAACTGACCACCGTCCAGCCACCGTTCATCCACCGCCCAGCCACTGACTGGACACCGCCCGGCCACCACTCAGCCGCCGCCCCGGGCACCCCAGCCACCGGCCCGCGTCCCAGCCGCCTCCCGATCCGCGGGGGCGCCCGGGACGTGGGCCGGTCCGTCGGGCGGCCCGACCGCGTTACCACGGGCGCTCCATGGGTACCCGACGCCGCGGCCCCGCAACTCCCCGACCCTTGAACCAACTTCACGTACCGCACCAAGCGCAGTGGAACCCGACAGAGCGGGAGTGTCTGCCCATCAGGGGGCAGATAGGGGGCCGGTCGACGGTCAGTTGGCTGGCGAGGCCGGCGGGCGGCGGGCGAGCGCGCATTTGGTGTCCGTCCGCAGGCCGCGCTTGATCCACATGCTGGTTAGACTTCGACCGGGGGCTGCGCAGCCGTACCTCGGGCACCTTTCGTGCGCCGAACGGGCTTGCGCTGATGGCGTGTTGACGCTGGTCATAGCCCGCGTGCACGGGCAGTGATCCCCCGCGCGCACAGCACGTAGCGATCTTTTCACGGAGTGACTTCCCTCATGGTCAATACCCGCACTGAAATGCCCGAGGCGCGCCAGTTGGGCTCGCCGCAGCAGTCGTCCGGCGGGGCGCGGGGCGCCCGCCCCCGCCCCCCCCCCGGGCCGGCCCCCCCCCCCCGCGGCCCGGCCCCCCCCCCCGCCCCCCCCCCCCGGGCCGCCGGCCCGGCCCCCCGCCCCCCCCGCAACACCCCCCCCCCTAACCCCCCGGGGGCGGCCGGGGGGGCCCCCCCCCCCCGGCGGCGGGGGGGCGCGGGCCCCCCCGGCGCCGGACGCCACCGGGGTCCGGCCGCAGCCGAGAGCGGCCAGGAACCGCCGCACGGCAAGCACCGCCGGCCAGCCGGCGAGTGACCCGCTCCCCGCACCGCGGGCGAGCACGCCACACCAGCAGGACGGTCCACCGGCAGGACCGGTGACCGAGCACCATCGAACGATCGAGCAACACCCAGCAGGACCCCGCGTACGCGCGTGGCGCACCCGAAGCGGCGCGCACGGCGGGCGAAGCGCGAGGAGGGCGGCGAGCGCCGCGGCGCACGGTGCGGGCGAACGCACCGTGAGCGGCAACTCGCCCCTCCTCCGCCACCCATGACATTTGTCCCAAGCAGCCGTCAACATTCGCCCCTGCCCAGGTCAGCGCGGGTCTCCGTACCGTTTGGGGCATGACGAACCCAGCCCGTACGGGCACCCTTCCAGCGGCTGTGCAAGGCGCGGGCCCCGGCGCCGGCGCCGGCCACGGGCAGCCGGTCCGCGGGGCCACGGCGCCCGCCGTACGCCTGCACGGCGTGTCCCACCACTACGGTGCGGTGCGGGCCGTGGCCGACCTCGACCTGGAGATCGCCCGCGGTCGCCCGGTCGCCCTGCTGGGCCGCAACGGCGCCGGCAAGTCCACCTCGCTCGGCATCCTGTTGGGCCTGCTGGAGCCGACGGCGGGCACCGTGGAGTTGTGCGGGGAGCCGCCGCAGCGGGCGGTGCGCAACGGTCGGGTGGGCGCGATGCTCCAGGACGGCCGGCCGATCTCGCGGGTGACGGTGCGGGAGCTGGTGCGGTTCGTGGCCGCAAGCTATCCCGCGCCGCCCCCGGTCGCGCAGACGCTGGAGCTCACCGGGCTCACCGCACTGGCGGACCCGCGCGTGGACCGGCTCTCCGGCGGCCCGGCGCAGCGCGTGCGGTGCGCCGTGGCGCTGGCGGGCAACCCGGAGCTGGTCGTGCTCGACGAGCCGACCACGGCCCTGGACGTGGCTGCCCGGCGGGCGTTCTGGGAGACGATGCGCCGGTACACCGAGCGGGGCAATACGGTCCTCTTCTCCACGCACTACCTCCAGGAGGCGGACGAGAACGCGGACCGGATCGTCGTCATCGACCGGGGGCACGTCGTCGCCGACGGCACCGGGGACGAGGTCAAGCGGTCCGTCGGCGGCCATCTCGTCGCCTTCGACCCGGGCGGGCTCACGCCCGCGGAACTCGCCGGGCTGCCCGGGGTGACCGCCGTCGACGTGCAGGGCGGCCGGGCCCGGCTGCGCAGCGTGGATTCCGACGCGACCGTCGTGGCGCTCGCCGCCCGGGGCGCCGTGCGCGGCCTTGAGGTCGCCCCGGCCAGCCTCGACGACGCGTTCCTCGCCCTGACCTCAGAGTCCGCCGCGCCCGCCGCTGCCGGTACGACGCAGAACGGAGTGGCCCGATGATCGCGTACATCGCCCTGGAGGTGCGCCGCACGCTGCGCGACACCGGGTTCGTCGTCTTCGGCATCGGCCTGCCGGTCGTGATGTACCTGCTCTTCTCCAACATCGGTCTCGGTGGCGACGAACGGCGGGAGACCGCGCTGTCGCTGATGGTCGGCATGGCCGCGTACGGGGCGCTGGGCGCCGCGCTCAGCGTCGGCACCCAGCTCGCCGAGGACCGGTCGCTCGGTTGGCTGCGGCAGTTGCGGCTGACGCCGCTGCCGCCCACGCACGTGGTGGCCGGCCGGGCGCTGACCGGCTCGGTCATCGTGCTGCCCGCCATCGTGGCGGTGCTGCTCGCCGGCCGGTTCGTCAACCACGTGGCGCTGTCGGGCGGGCAGTGGGCGGCGCTGGTGGGCCTGTTGTGGCTGGGCACCACCCCGTTCACGCTGCTCGGTCTCGGCACCGGCTACTGGCTGAACGCGCAGACCACCAGCGTGGTGAACATGGTGTCCAGCATGGGCCTGGCCATCGTCGGCGGCCTGTGGGTGCCGACCGACTCCTTCCCCGACTGGCTGCGGGCGCTCTCCACGTGGACGCCCACGCACCGCTTCGCCCAACTCGGCTGGAGCGTCACCGAGGGGCACGCGCCCGGCCTGGTGACGGTGCTGGTGCTGCTCGGCTGGCTGGTCCTGTTCGGTGGTTACGCGTTGCGCTCGTACCGGGTGTGCGGCCGTACGGCCTGATCGGCCCGGCGCCCCGGGCCTGGTCTCGGGGGCGCGCGGGGGCGAGCCGCACGGCCCGGCGGGTGCGCCCGGCGCGCGGCGTACGGTACGCACTGGCCGAAAACCGCCGCCCCTGCGGGTGGCGATCGATACCGGCCGGGGGGGGGGGGGGGGGGCGGGGGGGGGGGGGGGGGGGGGGGGGGGGGGGGGG
>NZ_JBEHZD010000626.1:0-4054 GCF_040240285.1 Streptomyces sp. HSW2009
GGCACGCACGGAATTGCGTGCCCGACACCAACTCGGCCGTGCGGGCACACGGCCGCTCGATCACGGCGAGCCACTCGACCGCGGGACCCTGTGACACCGCGGCACCGACGCCCCCCGGCGCCCGCTGGCTGCCACCTTCGCCGGGCGCCCGGCCTGCCCCGCCTGGCAGGCCCTCCACATTCCCCCATACGGTGACGCCATATCAGATAGGGAGAGCATGACGTTAATTGACGGTGAGTCAGTCCCACTAGAGCCATATCCGTAATCAGCGGAGAACCACCACTGAATGACCTCCTCATAGAAGCACACCGGTGACGCTCTCAGGGTTCTCAGCAGACGAGGGGCCGGCTCGCCCCTCGCCTTTCTGCCCGGGTAGTTGGGCTATCCAGAACGCACCTCCCACGAGCGAAGGTGCGCCGGCCGCTCACGCTGCGACAGCCATTCCCACTCTATGCCGGCGCCGGTGATACGCAACGGTCAGCACCGCCAAGAGCGGCCCCCACAGAATCAGCGGCGTGTAGCAGGCGTAGAACCAGGCGGATTCCAAGCCACCGGCCTGTGTGGGGAAGTCGTCGGGCAGGTCGCCACCGCGGATCGTGGTGCCCTGGACCTCCACGATGACGGCCAGGACCGTGAACACCGCCGTGAGGAGCACGGCTCCGATGGCGGCCGGGATGACCGCGGCCTTCGTCGGGACGCGGCGTCCGCGCAGGCCGGGGAGCCAGCGCGGAAACACCTCACCCCAGCGGGCGACGAGACCGATCGCGGTGAAGGCGAGGAGTTCGGAGGCCGCCGAGAGGAAGAGGATGTACGGGTTGATCCCGCCGTCGAACGCCGAGGGGAGCCGCCACAGGCTTGAGGGCAGGACGACGAGCGGCACCGCGTAGGCGGTGCGTTGGAGCCAGCGGGGCACTCCGGCGACGGGTTCGTGGGCGGCCCGCCACGCCGAGCGGAGCCGACCCGGCTGGGCGGCAACGGAGGTTTCGGCGTGCTGGATGGGTTGCATGTCAGTCCTCGACTTCGACGGGCTGGCGCTCGTTGCGCTCACGCTCGACGATCGCAGCCGTGCCGTTGCGAAGGATCGCTCCGCAGAGTGAACTGGCGTCCGTCGCCAGGCGTACGGCCGGCGCGACTTCGGGATGACACCGGGCGCCCGGGCCGAGCTCGCCCCGGTCGCAAGCTCGCCCTTGCTCGTGAAAGACGCGGCCCACGAAGCCCGACCGACGCGCCCTGGCCTGCGTCCCGGGCGTACCCGGGAGCAGCCTGCCACCTCACCCAACGCGGCCGGCCGCCCCGCACCGCAGCTAGCCAGCCACCTCACCCATCGCGACAGGCCGGCCCGGCCGCGGCCCGCGGCAGTGGACCTACCGCACGCCACTGCCGGGCCGGCCCCTGCCCGTCATGCGCTCTGCGCCTGCTCCTCGCGCTGGTCGTACGCGGCCCGCGCGGCGGCGATCTCGTCCTGGTGGCCCTCGGTCCAGGTCACCAGCGCCTGGATGGTGTCGTGCAGGGTGGCGCCCATCGGGGTGAGTTGGTAGTCCACCCGCGGCGGAACGACCGGGTGGACCGTGCGGTGCACCAGGCCGTCTCGTTCCAACTGCCGCAGGGTCACTGTCAGCATGCGCTGGCTGATGCCGTCGACCTCGCGCCGCAGTTCGGTGAAGCGCAGGGTGCGTCGGTCGAGCAGGGCGATGACGAGGAGCGACCACTTGTCGCCCACCCGGTCCAGGATCTGCCGGACTTCACACCCTTCGCGGGCGTCCCACTGGCGGGCCTGGTCGTCCCCGGTTCCCGTGCAGTGACTCGGTGACTTCAAAGTGCCTTCTTCCATGGTCGTTCAGAGTGCACCAGGATCGAGGCAGTAACAAGAGGGAACCGACCATCGAATCGGTAACCGCACTGCGCAGTGCGCGTTCCGGGCCGGCACCCCGTTGCCTTCTTCCCCTTTCCCCATCCTCGCTGTTCCTCGTACTCGAAGGAGTCTGACGTGTCCACGTCGTCTGCATCCCCACCGTCGGAACCCGGCGTCGCCCGCCTGGACGGGCGTGCCTGGGCGGTGCTGTTCGTCCTATGCGGAGCGATCTTCCTAGAGGGCATCGACGTGGCCATGCTCAATGTGGCCCTGCCGTCGATCCGCGCCGACCTCGACATGTCCACCGGTGAGTTGCAGTGGGTGATGAGCGCCTACGTGGTGGGTTACGGCGGGTTCATGCTGCTGGGCGGCCGGGCGGCGGACCTCTTCGGCCGCCGGCAGATGTTCCTGTTCTGGCTCACCGTCTTCCTGCTCTTCTCCGGGTTGGGTGGCTTCGCCGACAACGGTCCCACCCTGATCGCCGCCCGCTTCGTGACGGGCGTCGCCGCCGCGTTCATGACTCCGGCCGGGCTGTCCATCATCACGACCGGCTTCCCCGAGGGGCCACAGCGCGACAGGGCGCTCCTGGTCTACTCGGGCACCGCGGCCGGTGGCTTCTCGGTCGGCCTGGTCGTCGGCGGGCTGTTGTCGTCGGCCGACTGGCGCTGGGTGTTCTTCGCCCCCGTCGTCCTCTCGTTCGTCATCCTGGTCGCCGCGTTCGTCCTCATCCCGAGGTCAGAGCGGCCGGTCAGGACCGGGCAGCGCGTGGACGTACTCGGGGCGCTCACCGCGACCGGCGCGATCGTGCTGCTCGTCCTCGGCGTCGAGCGCGCCGCCCACGCCAGCGTGGTGCAGACGGTGGGCACCTTCGCCGCCGGCCTCGTCCTCCTCGCCGTCTTCGTCCTCGCCGAACGCCGGGCGCCCAACCCCCTGGTGCGGCTGGGCATCCTGCGCAGCGGCTCACTGGTACGCGCCAACCTGGCCGCACTGCTCCTCGCGGCCGGCTTCTTCGGCTTCCAGTTCATCGCCGTGCTCTACCTCCAGGAGTTGCGCGGCTGGTCCGCGCTCCAGACCAGCTTCGCCCTGCTGGTGATCGGCGTGGACGCGGCCATCTCCCCCACCCTCACCCCACGGCTCGTCAACCGCTTCGGCAACGCCCGGGTCACCTTCGTCGGTCTGCTGCTGGCCGCGGTCTCGTACGCCCTGTTCCTGCCGGTCGGCGACGACTGGACGTACGCGGCGATGTTCCCCAGCTTCATCACCCTGGGCCTGGCGTTCTCGCTGGCCTACGGCCCGCTGACGATCGTCGCCACCGAGGGCATAGCCGAGGAGGAACAGGGCCTGGCCGGGGCGCTCCTCTACACCGCCTTCCAGTTCGGCGCCGCCCTCGGCCTGTCCACGGTCACCGCCGTGAGCACCGCGGCCACCGGCGACGACGGGACGCCCGGCGCACTGTTGGACGGCTACCACGCCGCCCTGCTCGTCCCGTTCACCGCGGCCGTCCTCGCCGTCCTCATCAGCGCCTTCGGCCTGCGCGGCCGGCGCCGCACGACGGAAGACGCCGCGACCCGGGGCGAGGCCACGGCACCGGCCGACACCACGCCCGTGCAGACGGCGGGGGCCACACGATGAACACCCTGACGACGGAGGTGGCGCCATGGCGCTGAACGTGTCCTCCTTCTCCGCCCTGGAGAGCGAGTTCCTCCAGTACGTGAGCGACATCGGTTACGCGACCATGACCACCGTCGACAAACAGGGCCGGCCCCGGGCACGCGTGCTGCTGCCCGTCTGGGAGGTCGTGGACGGCCGCCCCGTCGGCTGGCTCGCCACGTACAAGACACCGGTGAAGGCGGCCCACCTGGCGAACAACCCGCACACCACCTACTCCTACTGGAGCCCCCGGCAGAACGCGGTGTTCATCGACAGCGTCTCCACCTGGGTCGACGACCCTGCCGTCAAGCTCCGCGGCTGGGAGCTGTACCGCAAGGGCAGCCCGGCCGGGGTGGGTTACGACCCCCGCGGCTACTGGTCAGGCGGCCCGCAGGACCCGCAGTACCACCTGCTGCGCATCGAGCCGTGGCGCGTACAGGTGCTCCGCGGCCGGGACCTGAGCAGCCGCATCTGGACCGCCGGGCGCGAGACCTAGAAGCGCCCGACCGGTCCGGCGGCCGGGCGGCGCCCACGTACCCCGCGGGGTACGTG
>NZ_JBEHZD010000627.1:0-4051 GCF_040240285.1 Streptomyces sp. HSW2009
CGGGCCGCCGCGCCGTCCGCGCCCAGCGGGAGGCGCGGACGCTTCCCCGGGGCCCGAACCGGCGACGAGCTGGGGACGCTGCTGGCCGAGGGCCGCAGCGTGATCGGCCCGATGCCGCGCGAGCGGCGCGAGTGGTGGCTCGACGAGACGGTGCGGCCGGTCGGCGCGGTGCCCGGGATCGCCGAGTTCGACCCGCTGTTCTTCGAGATCGCGCCCAACGAGGCCGCCGCCATGGACCCGCGCCAACGGCTGCTGCTCGAAGAGATGTGGAAGGCCCTGGAGGACGCCGGCTGCGGGCGCGAACAACTCGCCGCCGAGCGGGTGGGCGTCTTCGTCGGCGTCGAGGAGGGCGACTACCGCAGCATCGCCGCCGAAGAAGAGCGCATCACCTCCAACCACAACGCGGTGCTCGCCGCCCGGCTCTCCTACTTCCTCAACCTGACCGGCCCCGGCATCGCCATCAACACCGCCTGCTCCTCCAGCCTGGTCGCGCTGCACGAGGCGTGCCTGAGCCTGCGCCACGGCGACTGCGACACCGCCGTCGTCGCCAGCGCCAACCTGCTGACGACCCCCCGCGAGTACGACGCGATGGCCGGCGCCGGCATGCTCTCCGCGCAGGGCGTCTGCCGCGCCTTCGACAAGCGCGCCGACGGCATGGTGCCCGCCGAGGCCGTGGCCGTGGTCGTCCTCAAGCGGCGCGACGCCGCCGAGCGCGACGGCCACCGCATCTACCTCAACGTCCTGGCCAGCGGCGTCAACAACGACGGCAAGACCAACGGCATCACCGCCCCCAGCGGCAACGCCCAGACGCGGCTGTTGCAGGAGGTGTACGAGCGCGCCGGCGTCACCCCCGACACGCTCAGCCACCTGGTCACCCACGGCACCGGCACCCGGCTCGGCGACCCGATCGAGATCAATGCGCTGGCCGAGGCGTTCCGCCCGCACACCGACCGCACCGGGTTCTGCGCCCTGACCTCGACCAAGCCCAACGTCGGCCATGCGCTGGCCGCATCGGGCCTGGTCAGCCTCATCGGGCTGGCACTCGGCCTGCGCAAGGAGATCATCCCGCCGAGCATCAACTGCGAGCAGACCAGCGACTTCGTCCGCTGGTCCGAAAGCCCCTTCTACATCAGCCGCACGGCACACGCCTGGCCCGAGGAGGCCGGCCGGCCGCGTCGCGCCGCCGTCAGTTCCTTCGGCTTCAGCGGCACCAACGCCCATGTGGTGGTCGAGAGCCACGGCACCGACCGCGGCGACCTGGCCCGCCTCGGCGACCAGCCCGCCGCGCCCTGGCACCTGCTGCTGTGCTCGGCCCGTACCGAGACCGCGCTCGCCCGGCAACTGCGCGACCTGGCCGACCACTTGGCGGCCCTGCCGGACGACGTCGGGCCCGGGCTGCTGGCCTCGGTCAGCCACACCCTGATCGCCGGCCGGCACCACCTCGCCCGCCGCTGCGCGCGGGTCGTACGCGACCGGGCCGACGCGATCGCCGCGCGGCGCCGCGCGGCCGACCAGCCCGGCGGGCCCGAGGGCAGTTGGGGCGTGGCGCCGCGCGAGTTCACCGTGACCACCGCCCAGCGGCGCGCCCTGGACGAGCTGGTGGCCGAAGCCGCCGCCGACCGCGGCCCCGCCCTGCTCACCGAGTTGGCCCGCGCCTACTGCCAGGGCCATGAGCCGACCGCGTTCAGCGGCCTGTGGGGCGGCCACCCGCCGGCCCGTACCGGGCTGCCCTCCTACGCCTTCGACCACGCCGAGTACTGGGTGACGCACACCCCCGCCGCGGTCTCCGGCGGCGCCGCCCGGCTGCACCCGCTGGTGCACCGCAACGTCTCGGACGTGAGCGGGCTGCGGTACGCCTCCACCTTCACCGCTCGCGACGCCGCGACCGACTGGTTCACGGGCGGCGCCCCGACGCATGGTGCCGTACTCGAACTAGCCCGTACCGCAGTCGAGTTGGGGCTCGGTGGGGAGCCGAAGCCGGTCGCCCTGCACGAGGTGGTCTGGCACGCGCCGATCCCCGCGCCCGGCGCGGACGGCGCGGCCGAACTCGCGCTCCGCATCGACCTGCGGGACGCCGGCGGCGGCCGGGTCGACTGGGCCCTGTACGCGGGCGAGGGCCCGGACGCGTACCTGGTGTGCGACGGCGCCGCAGCCCCCGAGGACGCGCCGCAGCCCGCGGCCCGGCTCGACCTGGCCCTGCTGCGGGCCGACGCCGGCCGGGACCGCGTACTCCTGGAATTCGCGCCGGACGCGGCAGCCGACGCCGCGCCGCTGCCGGCCACAGCGCACCTGGACGCCTGTCTGGCCGCCGCACGGCAACACGCCGGCTGGGGCGGCCAAGGCACCGTCACCGCGCTGGCCGAGGCCCGCTTCCCGCAGGCCGCCGCCCCCGCGCGGTGGGCGCTGCTCACCCCGCGGGTCGAAGCAGGCACCGACCGGCTGGCCCTCACCGCCGAATTCGCCGCGGCCGACGGCACCGTCGTCGCCCACATCGGCGGACTCACCCTGAGCCGTACGCAGCAGCAGCCGGCGACCGCCGCCCAGGCGCCCGGCGATGGCCGGCGGTCCAGGATGCGCGGCTGGACCGTCGCGCAGTGCCTGGCCTGGGAGTTGGCCGACGCCGCCGGGCAGGTCATCGGCATCCCGGCCGAGGAGCTCGACCCGGACGAGAACCTGGCCAACTACGGCATCGACTCCCTCAACATCGCCGCGTTCGCCACCCAGCTCACCGGCCGCCTCGGCCTCACCCTCACCCCCGACCTGTTCTTCAGCCACCCCACGCTCAAGCGCCTTGAGACCTTCCTGCTCACCTCGCACACCGAGCGGATGGACACCCTCTACCGCGAGGGCACCCCGGGCGGCGCGGCCACCACCCCGGCCGGCGGCGGCGAACGCAAGCGCCGCTCCGACCGCTTCGCGGGGGCCACGGCGATCGGGACCGCGCCGGCCCGCGCCGGCCCGGGCGGGGGGGGGGCCCGCCACGCGGCGTCCACCCCCTCCGTGCTGTTTCGCGACCGTGCCGCCGTAGTGCCGTGGTCCTGTGCGGGCAGGCCCGCCATTCCGGCCGTCGTTGTGTGGAAGATCCATGTTCTATGGAGTTTGCCCTACCTGGTTTGTTCTTTTTGAAGGTGTAGGGGTGTTTGAGGAGAGTTGGGATGAAGTGGCCGTGAGTGCCGCGTCCCGCGGCGCTGTGCGCGGCGGCCAGTAATCGGTGGCGCGGTCGCCAATTGCCGCACGGAGGGTCGCTCGGAGTGGCTAGAGTGATACGCGAAGTCATCTACGCCGTACGGGGAGGCGGAGAGAGATGAGTGAGAACCAGCAGGACGGCGGCCGTCACTTAGGCGGCAGGCGGGGCGGGCCGGACCTCGCCCGCGAGGCCGAGACGTTGAGCCACTTCAAGGGCAGGATCGATGAGATCCTCCGCGACTTGGAGACGTCGCCGGCAGCAAAGGGCAAGATCGGCGACCAGTCGATCACGCGCGCGGCCTACGGAACAGGTTTCAGCGCGGCGGACGATCTCGCGAGCATGTACGACAAGGTGCACAGCCGGTTGGAGAAGTTCTCCCAGACGCTGGGCGAGCAACTTGAAGCGCTGGGCATCGCCGTGCAGATCGCGGACCGCGGCTACGACAGCATCGATGCACGACAGGCGGCGCGGCTGAAGGAGATCCAGGCCCGCGCGCGTACGGATCACTCCACGGCGAAGCCGGACCAGGCCGTCGAGCCCGGGTCGAGCCCCACGGACACGCCGACCGGCGGCACCGGCGGCTCCGGCTCGGACTTCAGGTAGGAGACGAGGAGGCGTGAGCAACGGAGAGTTCGAGGGGCAGACCCTCGAAGGTCTGCATGCGATGTTGCAGGGTTCTGATCCGGCCAAGTTGGCTGGTGCGGGGAATGCACTTGGTGACGCGGGTCCGAAGATCGTGGAGGTGGGGAGGTATCTCAGGGGCCAGGCTGGTCGGGTGGAATGGCGTGGGGAGGGTGCTGACGCTTTTCATGAGTGGGTACATGATTTTGCGCTAGAGGTATCGCGATTAGGTCATTTTGCCAG
>NZ_JBEHZD010000628.1:0-4048 GCF_040240285.1 Streptomyces sp. HSW2009
CCGCCCCCGCCGCCCCCCCCCCCCCCCCCCCCCCCCCCCCCGCCGGCCCCGCCCCGGCCCGGGGGGGCGCGCGGCCCGCCCCCCCCCCGCGGGGCCCCCGCGGGGGCGCCCCCACGGATCAGCGCGCGGCGGACGGCGGCCGGCGGACGGTATGCCGCCATCCGCAGACGTACACGCGCGCACGGGGTCGCGCGGGAGCGTAGGCAGTGCGGGGGCGTGCGGCGACGTTCGCGGTCCTGTGGGGTTGCGCCGGTCATAAGCGGTCGTACAGGGACGCACACGGTCACACGAGGTCGAACGAGAATGCTCCAGGGCGAAGCCGTACGAGAAGGCACGGGACCGCACGCAGCCCCACAAAACCCTGCGGCATCAGCTAAAGACGATCATGGAGCCTTGACCCAGGCTGCGGGTCGCGGCGGCGTACAGGGAGAGCCAGACGTGCCGCTCGCGGGCGAACGGGCTGTCCTCGTACGGGATCGGGGCCGCGGGCTCCTCCAGGTCGGTGGGGCGAACCGGCGGAGCGGGCGGGGCCGGCGGGTTGGCCGGGTCGATGCCCAGGGCCGGGCCGACCTCCTGGAGTTCGCGCAGCAGGCCGTGGCTCGAACCGAGTGGGCCACCGCCTTCGAGGAGGCCGTCGTTGGAGAGCGGGGCGGCGAAGTCGACGGGGACGTAGGCGCCGGCGTGGTCGTAGTGCCAGACCAGGTGGGACTGTTGCGCCGTGGTCTCGAACATCTCCAGCAACTGCTCGTAGTCACCGCCGAGTTCGCCGACCGGGGTGACCTCAAGTCCGCAGACCCGCAGCAGATAGGCGCGGCGCAGGTAGTGCAGGGCGTCGTAGTCGAACCCGGCGATCGGGGCCACGGCGCCGGAGAGGCCGGGGGTGTAGCCGAAGACGGGCACCGGGGGCAGCCCGGCCTCGCCGAGCGCCCGGTCGTACGCGGCGATCTCCTCCGCGAACGGGTTGTCCGGGCTATGGCAGAGCACGTCGACGAGGGGAACCAGCCAGAGGTCACATGCCACGTGTACTCACTCTCGTTGGCGGCGGTCGGGCCAGCGTAATACCCGGCCAGCGCTGCGCGAAGGGTGTCGACAGGGAACGGTACGGGCGCGCAGCCGCGACGCCGGCGGCCGGTGCAGAAACGACACCCTTGGGGCGACACCCCTCGGGCGGGATGTGCAGGGCTTCCCCACCTTCGGCCGCCCCCGACGCCTCCGCCTCGCCTTCGGCCGTTCCCGGCGCCTCCACCCGCACCCTTCGGCCGCCCCCGACGCCTCCACCCGCACCTTCGGCCGTTCCCGGCGCCCCGCCCCCGCCTTCCGTCAGACGTCAGCCGGCGCCCCCGCCCTCACCCTTCGGACGGCCCCGGCCCCTCCGACGGCGCCGGCAAGGAGCCGATGAGGGCCAGGCTGTGCGCGTTGTACGCGGTCACGATGGCCTCGGCCGCCTTGACGTCGCGCCGGGTGATCGCCTCGACCAGTGCGCAGTGTTCGGCCCACAGCAGGCCGCGCAGGTCGGGCAGGCGGCGCAGGTGCGGCACGCTGAACACCCAACTCTGCACCCGAACCCGCTCCAGTATGTCGGAGATGTACGAGTTGCCCACCAGGCCGCTCAGTTCGCGCCAGAACCGCAGGTCGTAGCCGATCAGGATGTCCAGGTCGCCGGTGAGCGCGGCGCGTTGGGCGGCCTCGGCGCGGCGCCGTACCGAGGCCAGGACCTGCGGCGTCGCGGCGTCGAGCGCGGTCTCGGCCGAGCGCCGGAACATGCCCTCCACGATCAGCGTGCGCGCCTCGACCATGTCCCGGTAGTCGCCGAAGGTGAACTCGTGGACCCGGTAGCCGCGGTGCTCCTCCACGTCCAGCAGGCCCTGGGCGCACAGGTCGAGCAGCGCCTCGCGGACCGGCGTCGCGGAGACCCCGTACTGATCGGCCATCTCCTTGACCGTGAACTGCTGCCCCGCCGGCAACCGTCCGGCCAGCACCTCGTCGCGCAGCGCGTCGGCTATCTGCTGCCGCAGCGTGCTGCGCTTGACCTGGCTGGTGCCGGACATGGGTCGTTCTCCTTCCACGCCGCGCGCACCCCTGGGGGTCCGCCGGCGCACGAGCCGGCGAACAAGCGAGCGGCCCCCGCATCACGATATGCGAGGGCCGTTGCGCGGAGTGTGGAGGTGTTGCACGGAGTGCAGTGCTCTGGCCCAAGGAGGGGCGGTCCGGCAGAGAACTCCGTACGCCGGTGTGGGGAAGGTTACGTTCCGCCCCTCGCACCGCCCGTCGTGCTGCCCGACGTCCTGCCCAGCAGCCTGCCCTTCCAGCCCGTCGTGCTGCCCGTCCAGCGCCCCGTTCTGCCCGGAGTCCTGCCCGGCGGTCAGCCCGGCGGTCAGCCGTCGGAGCCCGCCGGTCAGCCCGTGACGTGCGCGTCCGCCGCCGTGAGCGCCTCGTCCAGGATCGCGAGGCCGTCCTTGGCCTCCGACTCGGAGATGGTGCAGGGCGGCACCACATGGGTGCGGTTCATGTTCACCGCGGGCCACAGCCCGGCCCGCTTGGCCGCCGCCGCGAACTCGGCCATCGGCTGGTTGGCCGCCCCGCTCGCGTTGTACGGCACCAGCGGCTCCCGGGTCTTGCGGTCGCGCACCAGCTCGACCGCCCAGAACACGCCGAGCCCGCGCACCTCGCCGACCGACGGGTGCCGCTCGGCCAGCTCCCGCAGGCCGGGGCCGATGACCTGCTCGCCGATGGTGGCGGCGTTCTCCACGATGCCCTCGTCCGCCATCGCGTGCAGCGTGGCGACGATGGAGGCGCAGGCCAGCGGGTGGCCGGAATAGGTCAGGCCGCCCGGGTAGGGCCGCTCGTCGAAGGTGGCCGCGATCTCAGCGGAGATGGCCACGCCGCCGATCGGCACGTAGCCGGAGTTGACGCCCTTGGCGAAGGTGACCAGGTCGGGGCGGGCGTCCCAGTGGTCGAGCGCGAACCAGCGGCCGGTGCGCCCGAAGCCCGCCATCACCTCGTCCAGGACGAAGACGATGCCGTGCCGGTCGCAGATCTCCCGCACGCCGGCCAGGTAGCCGGGCGGCGGCGGCATGATGCCGGCCGGGCCCGGCACCGACTCCAGGATGATCGCGGCGATGGTCTGCGGGCCCTCGAAGGCGATGGTGTCTTCGAGGTGGCGCAGCGCGCGCTCGCACTCCTGCTCCTCGGTCTCGGCGTGGAACGGCGAGCGGTAGAGGAACGGCGACCAGAAGTGCACCACGCCGGCCGACGCGCTGTCCGAGGCCCAGCGCCGCGGGTCGCCGGTGAGGTTGATCGCCGCGTTGGTGGCGCCGTGGTACGAGCGGTACGCGGAGAGGACCTTGGGCCGCCCGGTGTGCACCCGGGCCATCCGGACCGCGTTCTCCACCGCCTCCGCGCCGCCGTTGGTGAAGAAGATCTTGTCCAGGTCGCCGGGCGTGCGCTCGGCGATCAGCCGGGCCGCCTCGGCCCGTACGTCCACCGCGAAGCCGGGCGCGATGGTGCACATCTTCGCGGCCTGTTCCTGGATGGCGGCGACGACCTTGGGGTGCTGGTGGCCGATGTTGGTGTTGACCAACTGCGAGGAGAAGTCCAGGTAGCGGTTGCCGTCGTAGTCCCAGAAGTACGAGCCCTGGCCGCCGGCGATGGCCGCCGGGTCGATCAGGGCCTGCGCCGACCAGGAGTGGAAGACGTGCGCGCGGTCGGTCGCCTTGACCGCGGCGCCGGTGGCGGGGTCAGGGCGACCGAGTGCGGATGCGGATGCGGAGTACGCAGAGTTCGTGGACACGGTCAGTACCTCAATCACTCGCGGCTCGGTGGACGGTGGGGCGGTACGGGCGGGCCGCCGGGCCCGCTGCCGGCCGGGCGGCTCCCCCCGCACCCCTGCCCGCCCCCCCCGCGCCCACCCCCCCCCCGCCCCCGCCCCCGCCCCCCCCCCCCGCCGCCCGCCGCGGCCCCGGGGCCCCGACCCGGCGCCGCGGGGCACGTCATCCGCGGGGCCCGGCAGCGGATCGACGACCTCGACGGCCGGATCATCGGCCTGGTC
>NZ_JBEHZD010000629.1:0-4045 GCF_040240285.1 Streptomyces sp. HSW2009
TTTTAAAGCATCCGCCGCCCCCCCAGAACTACACATGGAGTAGCGTCGCCCGCGCCAGATGTTAATACGCCCCCCCCCCGGGTGGCTCACCGGCCGGTGCGCCGACCGGTGGCGCGCCGACCGGCGCTGCGCCCACCGGCGGGGCCGAGCTGCCGACCCCGGTCGCCGTGCCCGGCACCGGGCCGCACTCGCTGTTCACGGTCCGCCGCGCGGCCCGCTTCCGCTTCGACCGCGACGACCTGCGCGACCACCACCTTGAGGTGGTCGAGAGCGCCCTCCAGGCCGGCCCGCAGACCTGCGCGGCGGACGCCTCCGACCATCTGCAACCGCTGTTCGCCGGCGAGCGCGCGCCGTCGGACGCCGCGGCCGGTACGAACCCGTACGCGACCGGGCGCCCCACGGACTCGCTGTGCGGGGTGCTGGCACCCGACGCACAGCCCTCGGGGCTCGGCTCCCGCTAGCCGGGGCCCGCACTCGGCTGCTGCTGCTTCTGCTGCTGCTTTCGCTTCGGCTGAGCTCCGGGCCGCGGGTTCAGCTTCCGCTGGCCCCGCTGCCGCCGCTGGTGGGGCCGTCGTCTGCCGGCCCGTCGCTGGCGCCACCGCCGCCCGGCGCACCGCTGTCCGGCCCGTCGCCGGCCGGCCCGCTGCCCTGGCCCGGCCCGCCGTCAGCGTCCGGCGCGCCGGCACCGCCCGACCCGCCGGCGCTCTCCGTGCCGCCCCGGCCCCCGCCGGTGAACCTGTCCCGCAGCTTGCCGCCGAGGTCGCCGGCGCCGCCCGCGATGTCCCGCACCAGACCCATCAGCGGGTCCTTGCTGTTGCGCACGGTGTCCGCGTAGTGGTTCGCGGACTCCTTGAACGAGTCGCTGACCGAGGTGCCCTTGTCCTCGCCGCGGCGCGGGTAGTGGCCGTCCATCAGCCGCTGGTAGTCACGGCTGGCCGCCCACCGCTTGAGCTCGGCGGCGCGCACCGTGGCGAACGGGTGGGTGCGCGGCAGCACGTTCAGGATCTTCAGCACCGAGTCGCGCAGGTCGCCGCCGGCCTCGTACTCGTCCGCCTGCTGCAAGAACGCGTCCACGTTCATCTCGTGCAGATGGTTCCCGCCGGCCAGCTTCATCAGGCCGCGCATCGACGCCTGGAGGTCCTGCCCGACCAGCAGCCCCGCCCGGTCGGCGGACAGCTCCGACTTGCGGAACCACTCGCGCAGCGCCGTCACGATCGCCATCACCGCGACGTTGCCCAGCGGAATCCAGGCCACCTTCAGCGCGATGTTCGTCAGGAACAGCAGGATCGTGCGGTACACCGCGTGGCCCGACAGCGCGTGCCCCACCTCGTGCCCGATGACCGCCCGCATCTCCTCCTCGTCGAGCAGCTCGACCAGGCCGGTGGTCAGCACGATGATCGGCTCGTCCAGGCCGATGCACATCGCGTTCGGGTTCGGGTCCTGCGTGACGTACATCGGCGGGACCTTCGCCAGGTCAAGGACGTAACAGGCGTCCCGCAGCATGTCGTTGAGGTGGGCGAACTGCTGGTCGCTGACCCGTACCGAATCGGACAGGAACAGCAGCCGCAGGCTCCGCTCGGGGAGCAGGCCGCTGAGGGCCTTGAACACGGTGTCGAACCCGGTCAGCTTCCGCAGCGCCACCAGCGCCGATCGGTCCGCCGGATGCTCGTACGCGCGTGAGGAGATCTCCGGGAACCGCCTGCGCTCGCGGCTCGGCGGATGTTCGTGACCGTGCGTGGTGCTGTCGCTCATCGTGCCCCCCTCGTTGGGCTGCTGGTCGTGGCCCGTCGTGCCGTTCGGCCCACCCCACCCTAGGACCTGTGGATGACGTGGCTACCGTGGAGTGATGCACTACCTCACTGCCTTGCACGACGTAGTAATCGCCGCCCCCACGCCCTCCGCCACCCCGGGCAGCGGCTCGCACGGCGGCGGCGCCGGGCCGGTCCTGCGTACCGTGCTCATCGTCGGCGTCCTGGGCGCGGCCCTGGGCGCCTGGTTCCTGCTGCGTGGCTATCGGGACCAGGGCGGGCACGGCTGAGTCCCGTCGGACCCCGCCCCGAGCCCGACAGTCGACAAGACGTGCGGAGTCGGCGTGAGGTTGCGCGGCGGCGCCGCATACGATGTGCCGGAAGTGTTCTGCCCGTCCCTCCCCGAGCCGTGCGGCACGGGGACCGCCCCGGATAGGTCCTGCCGACGATGACCGCTTTCCACACCGCACACGCGACCCTGGCCCCGCTCGCCTCCGAGGGCGGCGAGCACGGTGGCGAACACGACAGCCTCAACCCGTACCTGACCGGTGGCGGAGCGCTGTTCTTCCTGCTGCTCCTGCTGTGGATCACCACGCGCTTCAACCGGGACCGCTGACCGCGGCGGCGGGGTACGAGCGCGCTTAGTAGGGTCTGCACGCATGGGAGAACAGACAGCGTCCGTGAAGCGGCGACTCGGCGTGATGGGCGGGACCTTCGACCCCATCCACCACGGGCACCTGGTCGCCGCGAGCGAGGTGGCGGCACAGTTCCACCTGGACGAGGTGGTGTTCGTGCCGACGGGGCAGCCGTGGCAGAAGAGCCACAAGCAGGTGTCACCGGCCGAGGACCGCTACCTGATGACGGTCATCGCCACCGCGTCCAACCCGCAGTTCTCCGTCAGCCGGATCGACATCGACCGCGGCGGCAAGACCTACACCGCCGACACCCTGCGCGACCTGCGGGCCGGCAACTCCGACGCCGACCTGTTCTTCATCACCGGCGCCGACGCCCTCTCGCAGATCCTCACCTGGCACGACGCGGCGGACCTGTTCTCGCTCGCACACTTCATCGGCGTCACCAGGCCGGGACACATATTGACCGACGCCGGCCTCCCGGAAGGCGGCGTGTCGCTGATCGAGGTGCCGGCGCTGGCGATCTCGTCCACCGACTGCCGGGCCCGCGTCGCCCAGGGCGATCCCGTCTGGTACCTGGTGCCCGACGGCGTGGTGCGCTACATCGACAAGCGCGAGCTGTACCGCGACGACGGCTGAAGGGGCACCGGTGAACGACCGACAGGACCCGTCTCCTCCTGACGACTGGCCCGGCGACCCACACGCCCCCAGCGACCCGTACGCCGGCTACCGGCCGAACGACCCGTACCCGGCGGACCCCGCCTATCCCCCCTACCAGCAGGGCGGCTACCAGCAGCCCCAGCCGGACGGCTACGGCTACGACGCCTACGGCGGTCAGCAGGGCCAAGGGGGCCAGCCGCAGCAGGGCTATCCGCAGGGCGGCAGGCACGGGGTCCCCCCGCCGTTCCCGCAGCAGACATCGCCGTACCCGCAGCAGGACCAGACCGGCTACGCCCCGCAGCCCGCACCGGACCAGGGCGGCTACGACCCGTACGGGCCGGGCGCCGCGCAGTCCGGCCTCCCGTACGCCCCCGGCCAGCAGGGCGGCGGGCCGCAGCCCGGGACGTACGACACCCAGGAGTATCCGCACCAGGGCCACCAGCAGGGTCCGCCCGCGGTGTCGTCCGGCCCCGGCGGACCTGGCCAGGACGGGGCGTTCTCCGGCGGCTATTCGCCTGCCCCGGCGCAGGGCTACCAGCCGCCCCAGCACCACGCGGGACACCAGGGCCAGGACTTCGGGCAGCACGGCGGGCCCGGCGCCCCGTACGGCGCCGGCGCGCCCGCGACCGGCGCCCAGCCCGCGGCGGTCCGGCCGTACGCGCCAGGGCCCGGCGGCGACCCGGGGCAGCCCGGGGCGTTCCCGCAGCCCCGGCAGGACGGCTACGCGGCGGCCGAACCGACCGCGCCCCGCACCTCGACCCACCGCAGGGTGCCCCGCCAGGCCACGCCCGAGCAGGCGCCCGCCGGACCGGCCGGTACGGGGCAGGGCGGGGCCGGGCAGGGTGGCACCGGGCAGGGCGGGGCTGGGCAAGGTGGGGTCGGACCCGTCGGCTCCGGACCGCTCGCTTCCGGGTCGGCCGCCTCCGGGCCCGCCGGCGCCGCGCAGCCCGTGCCAGGCCAGCCCAGGTCGCGGCGGGCCCAGCGCGGACAGCAGCCGCAGGCCAC
>NZ_JBEHZD010000063.1:0-22710 GCF_040240285.1 Streptomyces sp. HSW2009
ACGGGGCGGCGTTGGTACGAGTCCTGCGCTGCGGCGCGACGGGGTGACGAGGAGACGGGGTTGCGCGCCCGGCGGCGCGGGGCGACGGCAGCACGGGCCCGGCGGTGCAGGGCAGTACTGGCAGCCGCGGCCGGGGGCGCAACCCGGTGCGTGCCGCCCCGCGCCGCGTGGGCGATGCTGTGCGCGTGGAGTACGTGTTCCAAGTGCCGCGACCGCCGCTGGACGGGCTGATCGATGACCTCTACTACCTGGAGGGCGCGCCGCCGTACGCCAGGCTGATGCTGCCGCCGATGCCCGCGGGGTTGCTCATCATCAACCTCGGGGCGCCGTTCCGCATCCGCGGCGGTGCCGACGCCGAGACGGCCGGGTACGCCGACGGCTGCGTGGTCACCCCGCCCACCCGCGCGTGGGAGTTCGGCTACCCGCTCCCCTCCCGGTCCGTCGGTGTGCACTTCAAACCGTGGGGCCTGGCACCGTTCCTGCCGATGCCGGCGGCCGAACTGTGTGACCGGCCGGTGACGGTGGAGCAGGTGTGGGGCCGACCCGCCGTCGCCGACCTGCGCGACCGGCTGGCCTCGGCGAACGGGCCGCAGGAGATGCTGGCGCTGCTTGAGGCGGAGCTGCTGCGACGGCTGGCCGAGACCGCCGGCCTGGGACTGGTCAGCCATACCAGCCGGGTCATCGCCGCGACCGGCGGGACGGTGGCGATCGGCGACCTGAGCACGGCGGCCGGGGTCAGCAGCACGCATCTGACCAGGCGGTTCAGGGAACTCATCGGCGTCACGCCGAAGCGGCTGGCCCGCACCCACCGCTTCACGGCCACCGTGTTCGCGATCGACCCCACAGAACCGATCGACTGGGGCGACCTCGCCAACGGCGCGGGCTACTTCGACCAGGCCCACTTCGGCCACGAGTTCCGCTCCTTCACCGGCCTCACGCCGACCCGGTACGTCGAGGTCCGGCAGCGGTTCCTCCGCGAACACCCCGGCCACGTACTGGACGGCTGGTCGCTGCCGGCCGATTGATTTCTTACAAGAGCGCCCACCCAGAAAGGGCTAATTTGAAGCCACCCCCAAACAGAGGAGAGCCCCGTGGGCAAGGTGGTCATGAACGGCTCGGTGTCGGTCGACGGCTTCATCGCGGACGAGAAGGACCAGCCCGGACCGCTGTTCGACTGGCTGACCAGCGGTGACGTCCCGTTGGACGAAAGCGGCGTGCTGAAGGTGTCCCAGACGTCCTACGACTACACCCGGCCGTACTGGGACCAGATCGGGGCGACGATCGTCGGCCGTCACGTCTTCGACCTGACGGACGGCTGGGACGGGCAGCCCCCGGGCGGAATCGACCACATGGTCGTCGTCACGCACCGCCCCCAGCCCGAAGGCTGGGACCCCAAGGCGCCCTTCCACTTCGTCGACAACGTCGAGGCAGCCGTAGCCAAGGCCCAGGAACTCGCGGGCGACCGCATCGTAGAGGTCTCCGCCGGCGACGTCGGCGGCCAAGTACTCGCCGCGGGCCGGGTAGACGAAGTACGCATGGACGTCACCCCCGTCGTACTCGGCTCAGGCAAGCGCTACTTCGGCCAGGTCCAGGCACAGCACCTGCTGACCGGCCCTGACGTGGTGATTCAGGGCGACCGGGTGCTTCATTTGCGCTATCAGGTGCGGGGGTGAGGAAATGCCGGGCCCGGTCACGTGCAGAAGACACGGAGCGAGTTCCGACAGCCCGACCCGCCAGCGCTTACACGCGAGCTGCTGGAGCGCGGAGACGCCTACCTCGGGAGAGAGGGAAACCGGGACCGGTTGCCATCCGGCCGTGTCAGTGGGGGATCGCCGGGCTCGGTTCGACGGGGTCCAGGTCCAGCAGCCGTGCGACGCGGGCTGCGGTTCCGTGGCCTTCGGCGAGCACCGTCGTGATGCCCAGCGAACTGGCCGGGGGCAGGTTTGGCTGGTGGTCGTCCACGAAGACGCAGTCCGACGCGTCCAGGGCCATGCGCTCCAGCGTCCGTCGGTAGATCGCCGGGTTGGGCTTGGCGATGCCTTCCGCTTCGCTGATGACCCGTACGTCGAAGAGGTCCCACACCCCGGTGGTCGTGTAGGGGTTGTACGGATCGAGCCCGTACGAGTTCGACAACAGGGCGACGACGAGCCCTGCGGCACGCGCTCGTTCCGCCAACTCCACCATCTCCGCGGCGGCCCGCACCTCGCTGTGCACCCGCCCCATCAGGTTCTCCGCGTCGACCCCCAACAGGGCCGCGGTGTGCACGTTCCACTCGGACTGCGGCATGCGGCCGAGTTCCAGTTCCGCGTACCGGGCGCGTCCTGCCGGATCATCCGCCAACGCCCGGTGCCAAGCGTCTGCCGGCAGCCCCTCGCGCGCGCACCACGTGCGCACTGACCGGCCGATCGGAGTGGTCATCACTCCCGCGAAGTCGAGTATCAGGCCGCGGTAGGACAACAAGCACCCCCAGGTTGACGGTTCGGACCCACACCCACCGGACGGTCGGGGAGAGCACTAGAGTCTCAGACGGCTTCCGTGTACTTCCGGCCCGGCCGCGCCTTGCCGCCACACTCAAAGGCCACGACGACGCCCCGCGCACCGCAGCGCTCCTCGTAAGCGGTGAATCAGTCCTCAGTCCAATCCGTAGACCCCACCCACTTTTTCCTGGGAAATCGGCCGCTCTCACCGCGGCTCGACCCTTCGGGCCCACTGGGCATGAGGAGTGCATGGCATGTGGCAATTGTGGTCCGTATTGCGCCGCGCAGCTTGACGAGCCCAAGCCGCGCGGCACCTTTACCCTCCATGTAATCCGGTCAGTGGGTGGCCGGATTCTCATCCGTCAATTCGTCATCCACGACGAGGTCTTGCATCGGCTGCCGGCACAGATCTTGACGCGCATGGCATCCAGCCTGTCCTCCCCTTTGAACCCGCTGTTCCACGCCTGGTATCCCCCGCGGCATCCCTTCGTGTTCTTCTTCCAGGGGCCGTGCCAGACGTACTGCTTTTGCTGGCTGTAGCTGTACTGAGACGCCTCAATGCGCATCTTCGGCCCTACGGCATCGCACTTGGTGTCCTTGACGGACATGCTCGTGTCGGCCGTGTACCGCCCCGTGAATTTCACCGTGGCGCTACCGCAGGCCCCGGTGAAACAGACGTCCCTACGCGCCTTCGTGGTCACATCGCCCGCCGTGGCGTCTGATGATGCTGACACGATGTGCGAACTCTGCTGTGAGGCGGCGGGCTGAGCCGTTGACACGCCGATTGCGCTTCCTCCCACGAGGGCAACTAGGCCGACGAGGGTGGGCAGCCTGCGTATACGCATGAACGTACCTCCGGTTGACTGGTCCGGTTGTTCGCTCGAATGACTCTATGGACGGGGAGAAAGAGGCCGCGACTGCTTTTGCGGGGAATTGAACCTTCCATATTCAAAGGTTTCCGAGGGCGTGGGGCATGGGATCGCCTTGCCCTTGAATATCTGTGCGTCGTTACTGCGCGAAATGTCAATGAGGTGTGCGCTGTGCGTCAATGACATGCGCGAACGTCAGGACTACGGCGTGGTGAGGCGTGTCGATGGGGCAAGTGCATAAAGGTCAACAGAAATGTCAAGGGTAAGAAGAAGTGCTCTCGTGGCCTCAGGGGCAAGGTGAAACGACCGACTCCATGGCTGCTGAAGCAGGCGCGGACCGGCGCATAGCGCGAGGGGCGAAATCAGAACGAGTGTCCCGGGGCGCATCTGGTCCTTCGCTCGCCCACTGTGAGCCCATGACGTTGCACGGCCCGGTATTGAGAAGCCGCCCCCGACCTGTTCTCCCAGGCCAGGGGCGGCTTCTCGGTAGCGGTAGCGGAACGGCGAGCAAGAGCGTGGGACTCCGAACCCGCGGCGGGCCGCCGGCACGGCCCGTAGAGGGCTCCGCACAGCCTCATTGGTCACCGCACGATCCGCGTACGGGCTCACACAGCCCCGCCCGTATCAGTCGTCCAGCACCCCCGCCAGCGCCGTCGCCGGGTCGGTCGACGCCGGGCCGGCCGGGGACCACTGGTTGGCCTCGGCGCGGAACGGCCACCAGCGGCCGTCGCGGCCGTAGCGGAGTTGGGCCCGGCCGTCCTCCGACGTCCAGCGGTTGCCTTCGGCTCGTAGCCGCGGCGGCTCCGGCTCCTCGTCCCAGGCGCGGGCGAGTTGGGCGCCGGCGCGCGCGAGGGTGTCGGGGTCAGGGGACCAGGGCTCGTCCAGTACGGCCAGTGCCTCTCGGCCGCCGAAGCGCCAGGCCCGTACGGCCCGGTCGAGCGTGGCCCGGTCGCGGCCCGAGCCGGCCAGCAAGCGGGCCGTGATCTGCTCGCCCGGCCCGGCGGCGGCCAGCCGTACCGCGTCCTGCCACACCGAGAGCTCGGCCGGTACCGGCGCCTCGGCGTGCCCCGGTGCGCTGGCCTGCGCCAGCAATCGCTGGGCGCGGACCGCGGCGTCGGCCGCCAGGAACTCCAGGGCCTCGGGGTCCGGCACCGGCTCGCCCTCGTCCGCCGCGCCCTGCGGCACCGCCCCATCGGCGGCCTCGGTCGCCCCGTCGCGCAGCCGGGGCGGGCGGCCAGGTTCGGCCACCGGCGGTACCGGCGCCGGCAACGGTGCGACCGCCACCGCGCTGGCGAACACCTCACGCGCCGGCAAGGTCGCCGGCGTGAGCGGGATGTCCGTACGCTCCGCGGCGCGCGGCGCAGCGCGTTCGGCCGTGCGCGCCTGAAGGTCGTCGAGTACCTCACGCTCGCCCCTGCCGCGCATCAGCAGCAGCACGAACGGATCTTGATCGAGCAGCCGGGCGAGCTGGTAGCACAACGCCGCCGTGTGCGGGCAGTGGTCCCATCCCTCGCAGGCGCACTCGGGCTCCAGGTCGCCGATGCCGGGCAGCAACTCCACCCCGGCCGCCGCGGCGTCCTCCACCAGGTGCGGTGGCATGTCCCGGTCGAGTAGCGCGGCGATGTGCCCCACCTGGTCGGCAACCATGTCCAGGAACCGGTCCCACTCGGCGCCGGTCAACTCGCGCAACAACACGTCGGACCGGTAGGGCGTGCCGTCGCTGCCGCGTACCACGGCCGTGATCCGCCCGGGGCGCACGCTGACCGCGCCCACCGCCCCCGCCCTGGCCTGCTTGCGCCCCTTCTTGAGCTGCTGGTTGTCCAGGGCCGTGTCCTCCAGGGCCTGGAGCCACGCCCGCCCCCACCAGGTCTGCGCGAAGCTGCGGCCCCGGGCCGGCGGCAGCGCGGCGAAGACGCGCTCCGCCCGACCCACTGCCCGCTGCCCCGCACCGGAACGGGCCGCGCCGCCACCCTCGCCCGGACCGCCCCACTCCGCTTCGTCCGACCCGTCGTACGCCTCTGAATCGTCGTGCGAACCGTCGTGGTCGTCGCGTTCGTCCAACTCGTCTGGTCCATCCAGCCCGTCCAGCTCGTACTCCTCGTCGGCTCCGTACGGATCAAGGTGCTGCCCGTGTTCGTCGTGCGCCCTCACTTGGCCTCCCTCTGGCCGGCCGGCCGCAGCGCCACCAGCTCCGTCAGCTCCGCGTCCGACAGCTCGGTCAGCGCCGCCTCGCCCGAGCCGAGCACGGCGTCGGCCAACTCCCGCTTGCGCTCCAACATGGCCGCGATCCGGTCCTCCACCGTGCCCTCGGCGATCAGCCGGTGCACCTGCACCGGCTGGGTCTGCCCGATGCGGTACGCACGGTCGGTGGCCTGTGCCTCGACCGCCGGGTTCCACCAGCGGTCGTAGTGCACGACGTGCTCGGCCCGTGTCAGGTTCAACCCCGTACCGGCCGCCTTGAGGGACAGCAGGAAGACCGGCACCCGGCCCTCCTGGAAGCGCTGCACCATCTCCTCGCGCCGGGCCACCGGGGTGCCGCCGTGCAGCAGTTGGGTGGGCACCCCGCGGTCGGCCAGATGCCGTTCCAGCAGGTGGGCCATGGCCACGTACTGGGTGAAGACCAGCACGCTCGCGCCCTCCGCCAGCACCGTGTCCAGCAGTTCGTCAAGCAGTTCGAGCTTGCCCGAGCGGCCGTCGATGACCGGGGACTCCTCCTTGAGGAACTGCGCCGGGTGGTTGCAGACCTGCTTGAGCGACGTCAGCAGCTTGAGCACCAACCCACGGCGGGCGAAGGCGTCCGCCTCGGCGATCTCCGCCATCGTCTCGCGCACCACGGCCTCGTACAGCCCGGTCTGTTCCCTGGTCAGCGCCACCGCCCGGTCCGTCTCGGTCTTCGGCGGCAGCTCCGGCGCGATGCCCGGATCGGACTTGCGGCGGCGCAGCAGGAACGGGCGGACGAGCCGGCCGAGCCGTTCGGCCGCCGCCGGGTCGCCGCCCTCCACCGCGAGCCCGTAGCGGGTGCGGAACCGGGCCAGCGGCCCGAGCAACCCGGGCGTGGTCCAGTCGAGGATGGCCCACAGTTCGGAGAGGTTGTTCTCCACCGGCGTGCCGGACAGGGCCACCCGCGCCTTCGCGCCGATGGTGCGCAACTGGCCCGCGGTGGCCGAGTACGGGTTCTTCACGTGCTGTGCCTCGTCGGCCACCACCATGCCCCAGCCCACCTCGGCCAGCCGTGCGGCGTCGCGGCGCAGGGTGCCGTACGTGGTGAGGACGAAGCCGTCGGCGGCGACGGCGTCCAGATCGCGGGGCGCGCCGTGGACGCGGCGCACCGGGATGCCCGGCGCGAACTTCGTGATCTCCCGCTCCCAGTTGCCCAGCAGCGAAGTGGGGCAGACCACGAGGGTGGGACCGGCTGCGGCGGGCGCGGTCTGCCGGTGCAGGTGCAGGGCGATCAGCGTGATGGTCTTGCCCAGGCCCATGTCGTCGGCGAGACAGCCACCGAGCCCGAGCGAGGTCATCTGGTGCAGCCAGGCCAGCCCGCGGAGCTGGTAGTCGCGCAGCGTCGCGGCGAGTGCGGCGGGCTGCGGCACCGGCTCGGCCAGGCCAGCGCCATCGGCGCCGCTCCCCGCAGCGCCCTCCGTGCCGCTCCCCGTAGCCGGTGCCGCGGGCCCGACGAGCCGGTCGCGCAGCGCCGCGAGCCAGCCGGTGGCCTCCACCTCCACCTCGGTACCTGCGACCTCGGCGCGTCCGGTGAGCGCCGCGCCGAGCGCGGTGACCGGGGTGACCTTGCGCTCTTGCCGCTCGCGGGCGCGGCGGGCCGTCGCCGGGTCCACCAACACCCACTGGTCGCGCAGCCGCACCACCGGCCGGTTGGCCTCGGCCAACTGGTCGAGTTCGGCCCGGGTCAGCTCCATGTCACCGATGGCGAACCGCCAACTGAAGGCCAGCAGCGCCTCGGCCGACAGGAACGACGGCAGCCCCGACCCCTCCTGCGGCTGCTCGCCGTCGGGTGGTCCGACCACGGCCCGGGCGGTGAGCTGGCGCGCCAACTCCCGCGGCCAGTGCACCCGTACGCCCTCGGCCTCAAGCGCCACCGCGGCGCTGCCCAGCAACTCGCCGACCTCCTCGTCGGCCAGGTCGATGCCGTCCGGCACCGCCGCCGACAGGAGCGGCGTCAGCGGGGCCCAGGCATGGGCCGCCCGGCGCAGCGTGCGCAACGCGTCCAGTTGGGCCCGCGGTCCGAGCACCGCGGCGAGCCGCGTCGTACCGCCCCACACCGCGGCGGCATCGGCGACCAGCGTGGGATCGGTGATGCTGTGCAACTGGAGTACGGCGCGGAAGCGGGCGCCCGCACCCACTTCACGCTGCTCCGTGCTCTCGTCCGCCGTGAGCCCGAGCACCTCCACCCGCAGCGAGAGCCGTACGCCCGCGTCGTGCCCGGCGGCGATGGCCGCTGCCCACTCGCGGCGCTGGGGCAGGTGGACGGGGGCGGGCGCGGCGAAGGCCGGCGCGCCGGCGGCCAGCGCGGCTGCCGGGGAGCGTGGCAGGCCGTCGGCGACCGCGTCCAGGAAGGAGCGCAGCAGGTGCTCGGGTTCGTACAGGGGCAGTTCGCCCGGGTCGGGGTGGCTGCCCGGGTCCTCGCCGGGGCCGAGCAGTGGCGCCGCGTGTGCGGCCGGCGGCATGGCCGCGGCGAGTTCACGTACCCGCAGCAGGTCCGCCTCGTCGAGCGGGCCGACCCGCCAGGCGTCGTGGTCGGCCTTGCTCAATCCGGGCAACAGCCGCCCACGAGCGGCGAGTTGGAGGGCGAGTACGGCCGCGGTGCCCCAGAAGGCCGCGGCCCCGTCGACGCCGGCGGACCGGGCCCGGGTCAGCGCGGGCAGCGCTTCACCCACCGGCAGCACCACTGCCTGCACCGCGTACGCCGCGACCGCCGCACCGTCCGCGACCACGACCGTCACTTCCTGCGCGCGGTCGGGGACCGGCGGCGCCGTAGCGGGGTCAGCCGGCTGCCAGAAGGCGATGCGACCGGTACGCGCCGGATCGCCGGGCAGGAAGACGGCGGCGCAGCGACCGAGATGAGCTAGTTGAGCGGGTGGCAGGGAGCGGGATGAGGCAGGTGGGATCACAGGCTGCTACATTCCTCAAATTTGACTAGCGGGGGTCGGAGCGACCGAGAGTAGCGGACAGCACGGGCGAACGGGCGGCCGCACGCCGTGAGGAATGCCACGCACTGACCGTGTTGTCGCGCCGGCGCTCCTGCTGCCCTCACCCCTGCCCCAGGGCCCTGACCAGGGCCTTGACCAGGGCGGACACACCCGGCGGGGGCCGCGGTATCCGGGGGCGCGCACCTACTGGCGGTGCGGACGGAACCACCGGTGGTGTCGCTAGCACCCCTGTCCCGCACGGGGTGTGGCACCCGAGCGGCCCGGGTGCGCTCCCCATGGCTGCGGACCACCGTCCACCTCTACGTTTCCCAAGGTCAGACCCCGTGCGGCGGCAAGCGGCACGGACCTGAACCACGGACACGGACCACGGAAACCGGAGACGCCATGCACCAGGCAACCGCCGCAGCCACCCTCGCACCGCCGGGCGCCGCCGCCTCCCCACCGGCGGGCAGCGACTTCGCCCCCCTGCTGCGCGAGGTCCGAGCGGCCGGCCTGCTCCGCCGCCGCACCCGTTGGTACGCCGTACAGATCGGCCTCAACCTGCTCACCCTGGTCGCCGTCGCCGCGGCCGTCGCGGCGGTCGGTGACACCTGGTGGGTGATTGCGCTCGCCGCGCCGGCGGCCATCGTCTGGGGGCGCACCACCTTCGTCGGACACGACGCCGGCCACGCCCAGATCACCGCGAACCGCCAGGTCAGCGCGGTACTCGGACTCACCCACGGGAACCTGCTCACCGGCCTCAGCCGCTCCTGGTGGAACGACAAACACAACCGGCACCACGCCAACCCCAACCACATAGACAAGGACCCCGACGTCGCCATCGGCGCGCTCGTGTGGACCCGCCACCAGGCCGCACTCCGCCAGGGCTTCACGCGCTGGCTCACCCGCCACCAGGCCCGCCTGTTCTTCCCGATGCTGCTGCTCGAAGGGCTCAACCTGAAGGTCTCCGGGCTGCGCGACCTCCGCCGGCAGCAACCGCGGGAACGCGCGGTGGAGGCATCGCTGCTCGCCGTGCACTACCTGGCCTACACCGGGTTACTGCTGGCCGTGCTGTCCCCGGGCAAGGCCCTCGTCTTCGCCCTGGTCCACCACGCGCTCTTCGGCCTCTACCTGGGCCTGGCCTTCGCCCCCGGCCACAAGGGGATGGAGATGCCCGACCCGCAGCGCGACCGTTGGGGCCATCTGAAGCGCCAGGTGGTCACCTCGCGCAACATCCGCGGCGGCCGGCTCACCGACTGGTGGCTCGGCGGCCTGAACTACCAGATCGAGCACCACCTGTTCCCCAGCATGCCCCGCCCCCACCTGCGCCTCGCCCAACCGCTGGTACGCGCCCACTGCGCCGGCCTCGGCCTGCCGTACACCGAGACCGGACTCATCGCCTCCTACACCTGGGCGCTGCGCCACATGCATGACGTCGGGGCGCCGCTGCGGGCAGGCGTGGAACCAGCGGCGGCCGACAACCGTTGAAGAGGGTGTGAGAGCCGGCACGTGCGCAGGAGGAGGCGGAAAGCGATGTCGAACCGTGCGAAGGTCGCCGTCGGCGGGGTGGCGGTGGGAGTGGTGCTGCTGTGGCTGCTGCCGACCTGGCTGGCGTTCCTGGTCATGATCGGTGTGCCAGCGGGCGCCTATCTGTTGCTCGACTCCTCGCAGCGTTCCCGGCTGCGCCGCGTGACACGGAAGCAATTGGGCCGCTGACCAGCACCGGAGCCGCAAGGGTCGAGTCCTGGCAGAGCCCCGGCCAATGGGCCGGTGCCACAATGCCGGGACGAGAGTGACGTTCCCGAGAGAGGAGCCCCGGCCATGGGTGCGGCGGTCATAGCGGTGTGCAGCGACGGTGAGCACGCGTTCAGCAAGCCGGTCCGGGAGCGGATCACCCTGCTCGCCGGGTTGGGTGTGGAGGGTGACGCGCATCTGGGGGTCACCGTCCAGCACCGTTCGCGGGTGGCCCAGGACCCGACCCAGCCCAACCTGCGTCAGGTCCACCTCATCCACTCCGAGCTCTTCACCGAACTCGACGCGGCCGGCTTCCGGGTCCACCCGGGTGACCTTGGTGAGAACGTCACGACCAGCGGTGTCGACCTGCTGGGCCTGCCGGTCGGCACCCTGCTCCACCTCGGGGCCGAAGCGGTCGTCGAGATCACGGGGCTGCGCAACCCCTGCCGCCAGATCGACGGGTTCTCCGACGGCCTGCTCAAGCAGGTGGTGGGCCGCGACGCGCAGGGCGAGATCGTCCGCAAGGCTGGCGTGATGGGCGTCGTGCGCACAGGAGGGGCGGTCCATCCTGGCGATGAGATACGCGTCGTGCTTCCGGTTGGCCCGCATCGGCCGCTGGAGCGTGTCTGAGCGGCTTGCGCCGTGCGGCGGGATCGGTGTTTGACTGGGCCCGTGCCGGTGGGGGTTGGAGTGCGGGGTCGCAGGGTTGCGGGGTTGCACACCCTGTCTCGGGTCCGTGGTTGCTCTGGGCCCGGCTCCACCTTGAGCAACCCTGATGCACCGCCAGTACGACGCTCCCAGCTCGGCCACCGAAAGGCTGGCGCGCCATCAGTCCGTATCGCAGGTTGGCAGGTTGTTCGGGGCCTGCTTCCCGCCCAGGCTGCCCGCGGTCTACCCCACACCTGCTGGCTTAGAGTGCCGTCATGACGAGGACACTCCGCCTCCAAGAGATCACCCCGGCCAACTTCGAGACCGCGATCAACCTGCGGGTCAGCCCGGAGCAGCAACACCTGGTCGCGCCGGTGGTCAAGTCTCTGGCCGAGGCGTACGTGCACCCGGACGTCGCCTGGCCCCGCCTCATCGTCGACGGGGAACGGGCCGTCGGCTTCCTGATGGGCTTCTTCGACATCGACTGGAAGGCCGACGGCAGCCGCACCGACGTCCGCTCCGGCCTCTGGCGCCTGGCGGTGGCCGCGGGCGAACAGGGCCGCGGCTACGGCCGCTTCGCGATTGCGGAACTGGCAGCGGAGATACGCCACCGCGGCGGCACCCGACTCACCACCACCTGGCACCCCGGCCCGGACGGCCCCGAGGGTTTCTACCGTGCGCTCGGGTTCCAGCGCACCGGCGAGACCAGCGGCGACGAGGTCGTAGGCGAACTCCCGCTGATCTCAAGGGAATCCGGGTAGCGCTGCCGGACCGTCCACCAGGCTCTCGAAATTCAGTGGCAGCACGCCGCTGCCCTTCCTTACCCTGCCGGGGAACGAGATCGTCTACGTGAGGGCATGCCGTTGTACACCTTGTGAGACCCCCTAAGCGCTGATCTGTCGCGCGTCGCGCTCACGCGCCGCGCTGATTTTTGCTGTGGTTTCTCACTGGAACTGGTGTACTTCTGTGCTCAATATCTGGGTGGTCATGCCGGCCTGCCTTCCTCTCGTTCGACGCCGCTGCCACACGTGCGCGTCCGAACGCTTCCGGGCGAACGGCAAGTTCCGCGTCAACGCCAACCACAAGCTCCTCGACGCCTGGCTCCTGCTGCTCTGCACGGGCTGCGGGGAAACGGCCAAGCTCACGGTCCTGGAGCGGGTGAACGTACGCTCCATCCAACCCGCCTTGCTGGACCGGATGCACGCCAACGACCCTGTCCTGGCCGCCGAGTTGCTCCAGGACCCGGGCGTGCAGCGCCGCAATCGCATCGCATTGGACTGGGACGGCGCCTGGCGCCTCGACACAGGTGGTTCGAACCACCTGGACCAAGAGGTGATCGACGTCTCGGTGCGCTTCGCAGCACGCATACCGATCCGCCCGGTACGCCTGATCGCTGACGGCTGCGGCCTCTCACGGGCCGAGGTCGAACGACTGATCGTGGAAGGGAAACTCGTCTCGGCCGTCCGACTGGGCGGCAAGCTCTCCGGCGACTTCACGTTCACGCTCAAGCGCTGACCCTACGCGGTGTGTTTGGCCGGGGCCCGTACGGCGCGAAGTGTCGTACGGGCCCCGGCCTTCGCACGCGGGAGGGGGCGCGCGCAGGCGCGTGCGTACCCGGTATCCCTGCAACGCCATCCCGATGGCCAGGCGTCATGGCTGGTCAGGGCAGGTTGGTGGAGGCACGCGGTCGGGGTGGGTGGCGGGGGAGTTTGGCGGGGGTGCAGCCCCCAACCGAGGACCGCCGGCCCACGGCACCGAGGCGCACCCCCACCAACCCCGACGCCGCCCCACCGCCGCTTCGAGATGCCCCAGCCGCATCAGGTTGCCTAGGACAGGCCGTCCTACGCCCTACAGCACCCCACCCGACGGTGTGGCCGGGCGCGCGGCCAGCGAGTCCAAAGCGGACAGCAGCGCGGGCAACTCGGGGCCGCGGCCCACCGGTAGTACCTCGCCAGGCTCCTCGTCCAGCAGCACGAACGCGATGTCGTCGGTCCGTGCTACCAGGCTCCACCCCGGCCCGTCGGCCCGCAGCGTGCGGGCCTCGCCCGACGCGTACGCGGAACGTACCCGGCCCGGCGGCGGGGGAGTGCGGAGGTAGCTGCGCGCCTCCTGAAGTACCCGGCGTATGCCGGCATGGCTCGGCCCGTCCGGGGTTGTTGATTTCGCAGCGGCCTCGACCGGTTCGCCGTCAGCGCCCTGATCGACCGACGTGGCACCCGTACGCCCACCCGTTGAAGCTCGACCAGCCGGGAAGTCGGGCGCGGTCGGCCCCTCGGCGCCGCCGCCCGGCGAACGGAACGCCCCGTCACCACCCACCTGCGCACGCCACACCGACCACTGCGACGCGATCTCATCCGCGCCGAGCCGCCGTTGCGCAGGCCCCCACCCCGCGCAGTCCGGCGGGCTGAGCGGCGGCCGGACCAGCCCGTCGGGGCCCGGCTCCGGCTCCGGATCGTGGGGCGCGGGCACCCCGGGCGCGGCGACGGCGAGGGCGAGCGGCCAACCCGGCAGCGCGCCCACCACGCTGCGGGTGCCGGGCGTCAGATCGAACTCCATGCCGCAGTCCCAGGCGGCGAGGGCGCAGGCGACCAGGGACACGTCATCGGTCACCACGGTCCACCGGGCACCCGTGCCATCCTGGCCGAGCACCAGGCCGTAGCCTTCGGGGCGCGCCGCCAGCCCAAGCACCTCGCACACCTGCGGATAGTCGTCGCCCAGGACGCTCGGGAACCGCGCCGGCGTGAGCAACACCGCAGTGAGTACGTACAGCGCCTCGTCGTGCGCATCGTCCGTCATGGCCACCACAGCCTCCCCGTACGTTCCGTTTGCCGGCGCACCTTAACCAGCGGGTAACCACGGCGTCGATACCTTCGACACGACCTGCACGGGGTGCGCCGGTAGCCCACTCACCGTGTACACCTGCACGGCGGACGGCGTACTTCCGGTACGGGCGAGAGCCGAGTCCGGGCCGCCGGCAGCAGGAGTTGGCGCGTACAGCCGAGTGGTCGAACGTCGGCGCTCCTGCCCATTCCGTAGCGCGATGCGAAGATTTGCCGTAGTCAATAGGGCAATTCCGGTCACCCTTTGACCTGCGCCGCAATGTTTCTGCCGGCTACGGCTCGCCACCCCTAGAGTTGACCTTTGGGCACCGTGCCCCTGAAGTCCAAAGAAGGGAAACCGGTGCCATGCGGCGATACGATTGGCTACGAGAGATTCAGCGGCTCGACCCCGAGCGCGACTTCCTCCGCATCTATCGCATCACGGTGACTCATGAGTTCCCCTGGGATCTCACCCGTGCGCTCGAACTGGCCCTCTTCCGAACTTATGCGGTGCCCAGCGTCGGCGGATTGCTGGCCAAGACCAGCGAATTCACCGCACGCACCCAGAAGCGCTACGACGACACCGCGCTGCTGCTCGACGCGGTGCTTGAGCATGGGTTCAGTGCGACCGGGGGCCGTACGGCGATCCGCCGCATGAACCAGATGCACGGCTCGTACGACATCAGCAATGACGATATGCGCTATGTCCTGAGCACGTTCGTCGTCGTCCCCAAACGCTGGGTGGACGCATACGGTTGGCGGCGGATGTGCGAAAACGAGAAGCAGGCTTCGGCCCACTATTTTCGTACGCTCGGCCGGCATATGGGGATCAGGGACATCCCGGCGTCCTACGAGGAATTCGAGCAGTTCCTCGACCAATACGAGGCAGACCACTTCGGCTGGGACGAGGGCGGCCGGCAGGTCGCCGACGCCACCCGCGCGCTGATGGCCTCCTGGTATCCGCGACCGCTCGCGCCGTTGGTCAATGCGGCCACTCTGGCCCTGCTCGACGAGCCCCTGCGCCGCGCCTTCCGCTACCCGGCCCCGGGGTCGCTGACCACCGGAGCGGTACGTGGCGCGCTGCGCCTGCGCGGCAAGGCCGTACGCCTGCTGCCGCCTCGCCGCAAGCCGCACTACGCGCGACAGAACCCGCAGATCAAGGGCTATCCGCACGGCTACGTACTGGCCGAACTCGGCACCTTCCCGACGGGGCGCGGTGCCCGCGCCGACGGTCAGCGCGGGCTCGCGGCCGGCTGCCCGGTGGGCCGGTTGGCGCAGCAACCCTCAACGGGGGCTGGCACCGGTTCGGACGACAAGGGCTGAGTGCTGCGGAGAGGCCTACGCGCGTATGCGCGCGCGAGGCGCGTCGTCTGTTGGCGCTGAGGTGGGTGGGTGTGGGTGTACGCCGGGGCGAGGGGGGAAGTCTCGCTGTCTCGTAGGGAGTGGTCGTCTCGTGGGTGGCGCGGGGATGGGTTTCCGCAAGTGACTCTAAATGTCAACTTTAGGGTTATGTTTCGTCTCGGGATGACAGCCGCACGCTCGCTCGCCTTGGGTGACTCGCGCTGGTATCGATTGCGGCATCACGCGTACGGCAGGGGTGTGTCGAGGTTGCGAGGTGTGGCGGGCAGGCTTGTGGCCTCGCGACCGTATGGCTGTGCGGGGCGGGCACGCGCACGCCCGCGCGCGGAGGTGTTGAGGGTGGGTCGCGGGTTGAGCCGTCACCGACGGTGATGCTGGCGGGGCGTCGCCAACCGCCGACGCGACGCCAGGCAGTGCCGACCGGGCGCGCGGAGCGGCCATCGAAACACCCGACGGCACACCCAGGCGACGCTCGATCCGGTCGGCGCGCCGTGCGTTCTCCGCGCTGACACAGCCTCAGTTGTGAGCCCCGAATCGGTCGTCAGTCATGCAGAAGTCGACATATCTGCCCCGTCGATTGTCCGTGTTATGAGCCGCCTGCCACGGCTTGGTCGCAGACTGTCTGGCCCGGTCATGATCGTGTGTCAGGGTGAGCACAAGGGCGCTCCAAAGCCAAGGCCGGCTTGCCGAGACGCCGGCAGTGAGCAAGGCTGGCACGGCAGTTACGGGGTACGCAGTACGGGGAGGCGAGAGGCATGGCACTGACCAAGGGGCTCGACTGGCTGCTGGACGACCTGACCACGCGGATCGAGCACATACGGCACGCCTTGGTGCTGTCCAACGACGGCTTGGTGACCGCGGCGAGTGCGTCGCTCGTACGTGAAGATGCGGAACACCTGGCTGCCGTGGCCTCGGGACTTCACAGCCTCGCCAAGGGGTCGGGCCACCATTTTCAGACAGGTCAGGTCCGCCAGGTCATGATCGAATTTGAGGAAGGCGTGCTGTTCGTGACGGCGGCGGGCGACGGCAGTTGCCTGTGCGTGCTCAGTCACGAGGAGGCTGACGTCGGGCAGATCGCCTACGAGATGGCGTTGCTCGTGAACCGGGTCGGCGAACACCTCGGCGTTGAGGTGCGTCGCCAGGACGAGGTGCCTGACACCGTCTGAGTGACGAGGTTTTCCCGCCCGTCCAAGTTATCCACAGGCCCACCATGAGCGACCCCTCCAGAGCTACAGTCGTCACTGTCCGTGATCGACTGTTGGAGGGGAAGACGCCATGACCGTACGGGCGTGGGGGTGGGACGCGACGGCCTTCGGGGCGACGGTCTCGCTCGGCAGCGCGGCCCGGGAGCTGGGCTGGCAGCGCAAGGAACTCGACCTCGCCGTGCAACTCGGCGAGGTGCGCTCGGTGGGCGCGGGGGAGACGGTGCCGTGGCGCAGGCCGGCCCGGAGCGACCACCGGTGCGGGCCGGCCCTGCCGGACGCGTCGTGGCGGCGCAGGGTTTCCCGGGCCGAAGTCGATCTGCTCGTGGCCGACCCGTGCGCCGCCGAGGCGCTGCGAGGAAGACTGCGCCTGGTGGGCACGGCTGAGGCGGCCGACGTCCTGGGTATCAGCCCGGGCCGCTTCACCCGCCTGGCCCGCGCCGGATGCGTCTGCCCGGTGCGGTTCTCCATCAACCGCTACCACGCCGTGGTCTGGTGGTACCTGGCCGCTGAGCTGATGGCGTACGCGGCGGCTGAACCCGAGGTCGGCGCTCCCCGACTGCCGGAGCGGCTCCGGGGCCTGCTGCGTACGGAAGCCGACTGGCGCGGACGGAACTGGCGGGTCCGCCGGGTGGGGCAACTCCTCGCGCAGAGCGTCGACCCGTGGGCGCGAGCCGCCGTCTCGGCCGCCGTGCTCGATGACGAAGCCCTCGGCGAGGCGGTTCCCGACCCCACCGAGCGGGCGTACCTCAGGGAGTTCGACCCTCCGCTGAGCCCGGTGCAACCCAAGGCCGCCGCCCTGTGCGAGGTGGTGGACAGGGTGACGACGGCAGACGGCCGCGATGAGGTGATCTGGCATCAGATCGGACTCACCACGGCCCTTGAAGACGTCCGCATGACGCGCAAGGCACTCGCCGCGCAGCCGTCTGCGGCACACTGGCCGGCACACCAGGTCCCAGGCAGCCAGGCCCCACCCCCGACCGGTGCCACCATCGTGCCGCGCGCGGAGCTGGCTGACCGCGCGGCTGCCACCGGAGTGGCCAAGCTGCCTGGAGTAGCCAACCCGTCTGGAGTCGCCAGCCCACCTGGAGCGGGCATCCCCACCGTAAGGGACGCCCAGCGGAAGAGCCCACGGACCGACCCGAGCCACCCTCACCCGACCGCGGCCACACCCGAGGGGCCACCCCGGCAGGGGGCGCCCCAAGCGCTGCCCGGCTCGGTGTGGGAATGGCTCA
This sequence comes from Streptomyces sp. HSW2009, assembly GCF_040240285.1. NCBI lineage: Bacteria > Bacillati > Actinomycetota > Actinomycetes > Kitasatosporales > Streptomycetaceae > Streptomyces > Streptomyces sp. HSW2009. The sequence goes on from NZ_JBEHZD010000063.1 coordinate 17,488, forward strand.
CGCACACCGCCGTGGCCCGCCGGGCCCGCGAGGCGCCGACTGCTCCGCGCGGCGCGCGCACCCGAGCACGCCCGGGACACGGGGAGCGCCGACCGCCAGGCGTCAGCAGGCCCCCGGGGCGCCGCCCCTCATGACCCCGTGGCCGGCTGCCGGTGCGGGCGGAACAGGCCCTCCTGCATCACCGAAACCAACAACTCGCCGCTCCGGTTGAAGATCTGACCGCGCGCCAGGCCTCGGCCGCCGGTGGCGATGGGGGATTCCTGCTGGTAGAGAAACCACTCGTCGGCGCGGAACGGCCGGTGGAACCACATCGCGTGGTCCAGCGACGCCATGTCGAACCCCCGCTGGCCCCACAGCGGCTCGACAGGAATCCGCACAGCGTCCAACAGCGTCATGTCACTGGCATAGGTGAGGGCACAGGTGTGCACGAGGGGGTCGTCGCCCAGTGGCCCCACCGCCCGCATCCACACCCCGCTGCGCGGCTCGGCCTCGGCGATGTCCTCGGGCGTCCACCGCAGCGGCTCGACGTAGCGGATGTCGAACGCCTGCCGCCGCTCCATGCGGCGCAGCGCCTCGGGAAGCTCACCCAAATGCTCCCGGATCGCATCGCCGAGCCGGGGCAACGACTCCGGATTCGGCACCTGCGGCATCGGCACCTGGTGCTCGAAACCCGGCTCGGGCTGATGGAAGGAGGCCGTCAAGTTGAAGATCGTCCGACCCTGCTGGACCGCGACCACCCGACGCGTGGTGAACGACCGACCGTCGCGCACCCGCTCCACCTGGTACACGATGGGCACCCCGGGCGCGCCGGGCCGTAGGAAGTACGCGTGCAGCGAGTGCACGGGACGCTGGCCGTCCGTCGTGCGGCCGGCGGCCACCAGGGCCTGGCCGGCGACCTGCCCGCCGAAGACCCGTTGTAGTGACTCGTCGGGGCTCAGACCGCGGAAGATGTTGGTCTCGATGCGTTCCAGATCGAGCAGGTCGACCAGCCGCTCTGCGGGGTTGGGCATCGGTGGTGCTCCTTTGCTCGGATGCCGCGCGACGCCGCCGGGCCGTGCTCCGACCCGGGCGGCGACAGGGAGGCTACAACGACCCCACGTCCGTCACGCGGACCACCGCACGCCCCTCCTCGTCGGACGCCGCCAGATCCACCTCGGCGGAGATGCCCCAGTCGTGGTCGCCGCCGGGGGCGGCGAAGGTCTGCCGCACCTCCCACACGCCGCGATCCGGGTGCTCCGCGATGCTCAGCAGCTTGGGGCCGCGCGCATCGGGACCCGTCCCGATCTCCTCGTACTCGTCCCAGTACGCATCCAGCGCCCGACCCCAGGCTTCGGCGTCCCAGCCCGCTTCCGCATCGAGTTCACCCAGCTCATCGGCCCGGTCCAAGGCCGCCAGCTCCACCCTGCGGAACATCGCGTTGCGCACCAGCACGCGGAACGCGCGGGCGTTCGCCGTCACGGGCTTGACCTGGTCCGCCCGCTCCTGAGCCGCCTCCGCCGAATCCACCTCGGGATTGGCGAGCTGCTCCCACTCGTCCAACAGGCTGGAGTCGACCTGCCGCACCATCTCACCCAGCCAGGCGATCAGGTCCTCGAAATCGTCGGACTTCAGGTCGTCCGGGACGGTGTGGTCCAGGGCCTTGTAGGCACTGGCCAGGTAGCGCAGCACGATGCCCTCGGTGCGCGCCAGGTCGTAGAAGGAGGTGAACTCCGTGAACGTCATGGCCCGCTCGTACATGTCGCGGATCACCGACTTGGGCGACAGCGGATGGTCACCCACCCACGGGTGGCTCTTGCGGTACAGGCCGTACGCGTGCGACAGCAGCTCGTCCAGCGGGCGCGGGTAGGTGACGTCCTGCAACAGCTCCATCCGCTCCTCGTACTCAACGCCGTCCGCCTTCATCTGGGAGACGGCCTCCCCTCTGGCCTTGTTCTGCTGGGCGGCCAGGATCTGCCGGGGGTCATCGAGGGTCGACTCGACGACGGAGACCATGTCCAGCGCGTACGAGGGGGACTCCGGGTCGAGCAGTTCGAAGGCGGCGAGCGCGAACGTCGACAGCGGCTGGTTGAGCGCGAAGTCCGCCTGGAGGTCCACGGTCAGCCGTACGATCCGGCCTTCGGCGTCCGGCTCGGCCAACTGCTCGACCACGCCACCGTCGAGCAGCGAGCGGTAGATGGCCAGCGCGCGGCGGATGTGCCGCAACTGGTTCTTGCGCGGCTCGTGGTTGTCCTCCAACAGCCGACGCATCGCCTCGAAGGCGTTGCCTGGCCGGGCGATGATCGCCAACAGCATGGTGTGGGTCACCCGGAACCGCGAGGTGAGCGGCTCGGGCTCGGAGCCGATCAGCTTCTCGAACGTGTTCTGGCCCCAGTTCACGAAGCCCTCGGGCGCCTTCTTGCGCACCACCTTGCGGCGCTTCTTCGGGTCGTGGCCGGCCTTCGCCAGTGCCTTCTCGTTCTCCACCACGTGCTCGGGGGCCTGCGCCACCACGAACCCGGCGGTGTCGAACCCGGCCCGGCCAGCGCGGCCGGCGATCTGGTGGAACTCACGGGCCCGCAGCGTGCGCACCCGCTGCCCGTCGTACTTGGTGAGCGCGGTGAACAACACCGTCCTGATGGGCACGTTCACCCCCACGCCGAGCGTGTCCGTACCGCAGATGACCTTCAACAGACCCGCCTGGGCCAACCGCTCCACCAGCCGCCGGTACTTGGGCAGCATCCCCGCGTGGTGGACACCGATCCCGTGCCGGACGTAACGGGAGAGGTTGCGGCCGAACTTGGTGGTGAACCTGAAGTTCCCGATCAGCGCCGCGATCTCGTCCTTCTCGGCGCGCGAGCACATGTTGATGCTCATCAGCGCCTGCGCCCGCTCCACGGCCGCGGCCTGCGTGAAGTGCACGATGTAGACCGGGGCCTGGCGGGTCTCCAACAACTCCGTCAGCGTCTCGGTCAGCGTCGTCGTCCGGTACTCGTAGCTCAACGGCACCGGGCGGGTGGCCGAGCGCACGACGGCGGTGGGCCGGCCGGTGCGCCGCGCCAGGTCCTCTTCGAACCGGGTGACGTCGCCCAGCGTCGCCGACATGAGGACGAACTGCGCCTGCGGCAGTTCCAGGATCGGGATCTGCCAGGCCCAGCCACGGTCGGGCTCGGCGTAGAAGTGGAACTCGTCCATCACCACCTGACCGATGTCGGCGTCCTTGCCGTCCCGCAGGGCGATGGCCGCCAGCACCTCGGCCGTACAGCAGATGATGGGCGCGTCGGCGTTCACGGAGGCGTCGCCGGTGAGCATGCCGACGTTCTCGGTGCCGAAGAGCTTGCACAGTTCGAAGAACTTCTCCGACACCAGTGCCTTGATCGGCGCGGTGTAGAAGGTGACCTCATCTCGCGCCAGGGCCGCGAAGTGCGCCCCTGCCGCGACCAGGCTCTTGCCGGACCCGGTGGGCGTGGACAGGATGACGTTCGCCCCGGACACCACCTCGATCAGCGCCTCTTCCTGGGCGGGGTAGAGCGAAATGCCGCGCCCCTCCACCCAGGTCGAGAACGCCTCGAAGAGGGCATCGGGATCGGCGTCGCTCGGCATCTGATCGATAAGAGTCACGCCCCCATACTGCCTGCTCTTGGGCTCCGGGCGGGAACCGGCTGCGCCGATGAAGATCGTCCACGGCTAGGCTGTGCCGGGCCGATGAGAACACCACCCGCCGGGGAGCGGGCGCGAGCAGGGGCGGGGAACGACGATGATGGGACCGGCGCATTCGCTGTCCGGAGCGGCTGCCTGGCTGGGGGTGGGGGCGGCAGCCGGGGCCGCCGGACACGCGATGCCCTGGCCGGTGCTCGTGGTGGGCGCACTGATCTGCGCCGGAGCCGCGCTCGCACCCGACCTGGACCACAAGTCGGCGACGATATCGCGCGCCTTCGGGCCCCTCTCGCGAGCCCTGTGCGAGGTGATAGACCGCCTCTCGCACGCCGTCTACCAGGCCACCCGGAAGCCCGGCGACCCCCGGCGCACCGGCGGCCACCGTACGCTCACCCATACGTGGGTGTGGGCCGTGCTGATCGGCGCCGGCGCCTCCGCGCTCGCCGTGACCGGGGGCCGCTGGGCGGTCCTGGCCGTGCTCTTCGTCCACATGGTGCTCGCCGTGGAGGGCCTGCTGTGGCGGATGGCCCGGGTCTCCAGCGACGTGCTCGTCTGGCTCCTCGGCGCGACGAGCGCCTGGATTCTCGCCGAGATCCTCAACCGGCCGGGCAACGGATCGGACTGGCTGTTCACCGGCGACGGCCAGGAGTACCTGTGGCTGGGCATCCCGATCGTGCTCGGCGCGCTCGTCCACGACATCGGCGACTCGCTGACCGTCTCGGGCTGCCCGATCCTGTGGCCCATACCGATCGGCCGCAAGCGGTGGTATCCGCTCGGCCCGCCGAAGGCGATCCGCTTCCGTGCCGGCAGTTGGGTGGAGCTGAAGGTGCTCATGCCCGTCTTCATGGTGCTGGGCGGCGTGAGCGGACTCGGCGCCCTCGGGGTCTTCTGACCGGCCCAGCCGTTCGCCCCGCACCCGTGGGGCGGCCCTGCGCCTGCGGGGCGACCTCGTACGCAGGTGCAGGCAGCGGGCCGGCAGGGTGCTGGTCGACTGGTCAGGGGCGGGTCCGAGCGCTGGCGAACCGGCCTGGCCGAGTCAACAACGCCGCCCAGACGGTGCGGCGCAGCCCGCGCGCGTACGCGAAGCTGATCGCCACCGAGGACGCCCCGCTGTCAGCCGGTGAACTACCGGCCAAGGAGGGCTTCGGCCTCTTCGGCAGCGGCAGCCACGCGGCGCTGCCCGGTCAGGTCGACGACGGCTCTGCCCCGAGGCACGCCCCCGGCCGCGGCGTGGTGGGGAGGGGGTGCCGAGACCTCGTACCGGCTGCCAGGTCGTCCCGACACATGGGAAACCCCCGACCTACGGGAAACTCCCGACTTACGGGAGACCCTCCGAGGACGCGAGCGTCGCTGCCGTCGAGCCATCGGCCGGGCTCCGCAGCGGCGGGTGACGCATGGGCGCCGCCCGAATCAGCAACTCCAGCGCGCCCCCTCAGGCACCGGCGTCCCACAACCCCCGCCCCGGGGGGGGCCGGGGGCGCCCGCCCCCCCCGGGGCGGGGCGGCGGGCGGCGGGGGGGGGTGGGGGGGCCCGGGGGCGCCGCATCCGACATCGGCGAGATGGGGCGGTTGCGCACCCCGGACCCGGCCC
>NZ_JBEHZD010000630.1:0-4031 GCF_040240285.1 Streptomyces sp. HSW2009
GGGCCGCGCCCGCTCCCGGGTGTGCACCGGCCGCGCTCTGCGCCTCCGCGAGGTCGGTGCCCGTCAGCCGGGACGGCCCAGCGGGGAAGGCGTGGTTGACCGCGAACACCTGGCCCGTGTAGCCGCCGGCGAGCAGGTTGCCCAGGACCGCGCGGCCGGCGCCGCCCGGCCGCCGGCTGGCGCCGATGACCGCCACCGAACCGGGCGCGAGCAGCCGGTGCACCGAACGCGCCTCGGCGCGCTGCTCCCGGGCCCGCATCACGGCCAGCGACCGCGCCGTGGGCTCCAGGTCGAACTCCAGCCGGACCACGCCGTCCTCGAAGCTGCGCTGCTGGGTGTAGCCCGCGTCCGTGAACACCTTGATCATCTTGGTGTTGGCGGGCAGCACCTCGGCGGCGAAGCGCCGGATCGCGCGCTCGCGGGCGACGGCCGCGATGTGCTCAAGCAGGACGGAGGCCACGCCGCGCCCCTGGTGCGCGTCCTGCACCAGGAAGGCGACCTCGGCCTCGTCGGCCGGCTCCGAAGCGGGCAGCCCGCGGTCGTTGATCCGGTCGTACCGGACGGTGGCGATGAACTCGTCCCCGACCGTCGCCGCGAGACCGACCCGGTTCACGTAGTCGTGGTGCGTGAAGCGGTGCACGTCACGGTCGGAGAGGCGGGGGTACGGGGCGAAGAAGCGGTAGTACTTCGACTCGTCCGACACCTGCTCGTAGAAGTCGACCAGCCGCTGCGCGTCGTCGGGGGTGATGGGGCGGATCTGGGCGGTGCCGCCGTCACGGAGCACCACGTCCGCTTCCCAGTGGGTCGGATAGGCGTGCTCGGCCGGCGTTTCCATGCGTCCAGCCTATGCGGGGGGACCGACAACGGTCCGACTCGCGCACTCCGTTGTGGCGGGGCAGGCTGTGCATGGGCCCCGCCGGAGCACTCCGCGCCCCGTGAGAGACTGGTCTAGACAACAAAAACCACCTGAAGGGCAACACCATGGTTGAGCGCCGCGTCACCGTCGGCTGGGCAGAGGGCCTGCACGCTCGCCCCGCGTCCATCTTCGTCCGCGCCGCGACGGCCTCCGGCGTCCCCGTGACGATCGCCAAGCCGGACGCCGACCCGGTCAACGCCGCCTCGATGCTCGCCGTCCTCGGGCTCGGCGCGCAGGGTGGCGAAGAGGTCGTCCTGGCCTCCGAGGCCGATGGCGCCGAGGCCGCGCTCGACCGCCTGGCCAAGCTCGTCGCCGAGGGCCTTGAGGAGCTCCCGGAGACGGTCTGACTCGCCCTCCAGCACACGACAGGGCCGCGGTGACGGATGAACGTCGCCGCGGCCCTGCTGTATGCGCTCCGCGCTGGGCGCGGTGTGGGGCTTGGGGTTCGTTGGGGGGGTCTTGTGCGCGCGGTATGCCCTGAGTCCTGAGTACGCCGTGCGTCTTGCGTGCTCCGTGCGTCGTGGGCGCGCGGTACGCCCGTAGGTCTCCGGCGCGACGGGAGCCTCGCGCGCGTGGTGCGGTGCGGTGCAGCGCGGGTTCGGCGAGCCACGCGCGCGTGGTGTGACCCGCAGCGTCGCACGGGCCGGGCCGGGCTGTGCTGCGCCACATGCGGCGCCACCCGCGCGGAGGGGGACGGCCCCGGGCCGCGGCGGGCTTCCTGGGTGGGGCCGCACGGAGGCGCTGCCGTACGGGGCGTGGCGCGCCCGGGCGACAGGGTGCGCGAACACGGAGCACAGGGCAGGTACTCCGCTCGCACGGAGCGGGCGCCCCGAGCGGCACGGGGCGCGGGGCGCGCCGCCACGGCCCACCCGGTCGATCGGTACGGCCCGCTGAGCCGTCTCCCGAGACGTCGCCCCCGGGGGAACCTGGCTCCCCCGGGCCCGTACCCGTCCCCTCAGCCGAGTCAGGCGAGTACGGCCGGCACCCCGTGGACGCGGCGCCCGCTACGCGTACGGACGTCCGGCGGGCAGGGCCCGTACGCGCGGAGAATTCCGCACCCGCCCCGTGCCCCGGCTGCCTACCGCACGCGTGACCCCCGCGAAGGCCGCGCCATCCGACCAGTCGCTACCGGGCCCGTACGCAGCGCGGACAGCACCCCGCGGAGGCCCCCCTCGCGCCCGCGTGGGCGCGACAACGAGGCCAACACCGATGGCAACCGCCACTGGCCGCCCCTCGCGCACGCGTGGGCGCGCGAGGTTTTCAGGTTCTCGTCTCCGTCCTCGTACGCGCGCGTACGCGAGGTCGTTGCAGCCCTGCGTGCGTAGCGGGGCCAGCCACCCCTCACCCACGACGCGCACGCGAGCCCCGACCGGCTCCCCGCTCGATAGCCGAACGGCACCAGCACCAGCAGCGGATCGCGGTCAGAACCTGACCGCAAGGCCGGCAAGAATGGCCAGCAGGCGCCCCGTTCAACATTCTCGAAGCCAGCGAGGCGCCCCCGCACAACAGCGCCACCACCCGCCCCACCCCACAGCCTTCGTCAGCACCGGGAGAGGACCGACCGCATCGTGAAGACCAGCGAACCGGGACCACCGGCCGCCCCGTGCCGGTCCATCGCCAGCGCCGTGGGGCAGGCCGCCGCCCGTCGGCCCGTACGGGCGCTGCACGGGGCAGGTGGCCGGTGAGCGTTCTCGACACCAGGGCGTTGGGGCGGGCGTCGCTGGCCCGGCAGTTCCTGCTCGCCCCTGCCGACGTCCCGCTCATCGACGCCGTCGCGCATCTGGGCGGCCTCCAGGCGCAGGAGCCACAGGAACCGTTCGTCGGCCTGTGGTCGCGGCTGCGCGCCTTCGCCCCGGGGGCGCTCTCGGACCTCCTGGTGGAGCGGCAGGTGGTGCGTACCGCCCTGATGCGCCGCACCGTTCACCTGGTCACCGCCGAGGACGCGCTGGCCTGGCGGTCCCGGCACGACGCCATGCTGCTCCAGCGCGCCCTGGGCGCCTACCGCCGCGAGCTCGACGGCGTCGACCTCGACGAACTCGCCGCGGCCGGCCGGGCCAAGCTGGCCGCCGGGCCGTGCTCGAACGCCGAGCTCACCCGGGCGCTCGCCGAGCGTTGGCCGACCGTCGCGCCCCGGGCGCTGGGCGAACTGGTGGTCGCCGCGCTCGTCCCCACCGCCCAGCTACCGCCGCGCGGGACGTGGCGCACCCGGGCCGGCGTGCGCAACGTGCTGCTCGCGTCCTGGCTCGGGCACCCGGTCGACCCGCTGGACCCGGACCCCACCGACCCGGTCGGGCAGGCGCTGGTGCGCCGCTACCTGGCCGCCTTCGGCCCGGCCGCATCTGCTGACGTGCGCGCCTGGTGCGGCGTGGCCGGACTGCCCGCGGCGATCCGCGCCCTGCGCCCGGAGTTGGTGGCCTTCCGCGACGAACGGGGCCGGGAGCTCCTCGACCTCCCGGACGCGCCGCGCCCCGATGCCGACACGCCCGCGCCCGTACGGTTCCTGCCCGCGTTCGACAACGCGGTGCTCGGCTACCACGACCGCAGCCGGATCATCGCCGACGCACACCGCGGACTGTCCGTCACCGGCGCCCGCTTCGTCCTGGTCGACGGCACCGTCGCGGCGACCTGGACCGTCCAGGACGGCACCGTACGCGTGACGCCGCTGCGCCGACTCTCCCGCACCGACCGCACCGGGGTCACCGAACAGGGCCAGGCCCTGGCGTCCTTCCTCGCCGAAGACGGGGGCGACCGCGACCGCGTTCGCATCGACGCGCCCGCGTCGTAACCCCTCAACTCAACCCCCGCGCGCCCACGCGCGCGTACGCCCGCACCTGCCAGCGACCTGCCCCGCCCGTATGCGCACGTACCGCCCGCAGGGGTTTGGCGCCCGTGCTCGGCGCGTACGGGCGGGCACGCGCGCGGTGGTACGCCGAAGGCCCCGGCTTCAGAAGCCGGGGCCTTGACGAGGGGAACGAGTGCCGGGTGGACAGTGGGCCGGGGCCGGGCGGGGGGCGCGCGCGGGGGGGGGGGGCCCCCCCCGCCGGCGGCCCGACCCGGCCCACAGGACCAGTACAGCCAGCGGCCCACGACCTGCACGTCGGCCAGGTCCGCCGCG
>NZ_JBEHZD010000631.1:0-4031 GCF_040240285.1 Streptomyces sp. HSW2009
CCCCCCCCCCCCCCCCCCCCCCCCCCCCCCCCCCCCCCCCCCCCCCCCCCCCCCCCCCCCCCCCCCCCCCCCCGGGCACATGGGGGGCGGGCTGCTGGGCGCGGGGACGACGTCGGACGCCGGTAAGAGCGTGGTCACGGCGGGCATCTGCCGCTGGCTGGTGCGCCGCGGGGTGCGCGTCGCACCGTTCAAGGGGCAGAACATGTCCCTCAACTCCTTCGTCACCCGCGAGGGCGCCGAGATCGGCCGGGCCCAGGCGATGCAGGCCCAGGCCGCCCGGGTCGAGCCGACCGCGCTGATGAACCCGGTGCTGCTCAAGCCGGGCGGCGACCGCTCAAGCCAGGTCGTCCTGCTCGGCAAGCCGGTGGGCGAGCTCAGTGCCCGCGGCTTCTTCGGGGACCGCGGGCCGGCGGCCGACGCGAGCGGCCCAGGGCCGGTGCCCGGCGGGCGGCAGCAGCTCCTGGCCCCGGTCCTGGACTGCCTCGCGGAGTTGCGGCGCACCTACGACGCGGTGATCTGCGAGGGCGCCGGCAGCCCGGCCGAGATCAACCTGCGCCGCACCGACATCGTCAACATGGGCATCGCCCGCGCCGCCCACCTGCCGGTCGTGGTGGTCGGCGACATCGACCGGGGCGGGGTGTTCGCGCAGTTCTTCGGCACCACGGCGCTGCTCTCGCGCGAGGACCAGGCGCTGGTCGCCGGCTACCTGGTCAACAAGTTCCGCGGCGACGTGTCCCTCCTCGAACCCGGCCTGGACATGCTGCACGGCCTCACCGGCCGCCGCACCTTCGGCGTGCTGCCGTACGCGCCCGGGCTCGGCATCGACGAGGAGGACGGGCTGCGGGTCTCGCTGCGCGGGGCGGTGCGCGAGGCGCCGGTGGCGCCCCCGGTCGGCGCCGATGTGCTGCGCGTGGCGGTGTGCGCGGTGCCGCTGATGTCGAACTTCACGGACGTGGACGCGCTGGCGGCCGAACCCGGCGTGGTCGTCAGGTTCGTGGACCGGCCGGCGGAGTTGGCCGACGCCGACCTGGTCGTGGTGCCCGGCACCCGGGGCACCGTGCGCGCCCTCGCCTGGCTGCGCGAGCGCGGGCTCGCCGACGCGCTGGCCGCGCGCGCCGCCGAGGGCCGGCCGGTGCTCGGCGTCTGCGGCGGCTTCCAGGTGCTCGGCGAGTCGATCGAGGACGAGGTCGAGTCGCGCGCCGGCACCGTCGCCGGGCTCGGGCTGCTGCCGGTACGGGTGCGCTTCGCGCGCGAGAAGACGCTCGCCCGGCCCAGTGGTACGGCGCTCGGCGAACACGTGGCGGGCTACGAGATCCACCACGGCGTGGCCGACGTGCGCGGCGGCACGCCGTTCCTCGACGGCTGCCGGGTCGGCCCCGTGTGGGGCACGCACTGGCACGGGTCGCTGGAGAGCGACGGCTTCCGGCGGGCCTTCCTGCGCGAGGTCGCGGTGGCGGCCGGCCGGCGGTTCGTGCCGGCGCCCGACACCTGCTTCGGGGCGCTGCGCGAGGAACAGCTCGACCGGCTGGGCGATCTGATCGAGGAACACGCGGACACCGATGCGCTGCTGCGCCTCATCGAGCAGGGCCCGCCGGTCCGGCTGCCGTTCGTCCCTCCGGGCGCGCCGGCGTTGCCTGATGCGTCGGACGGGGCCGCTGGGCTGGCCGAGGCCGCTGCCGCCGCTGGAGCTGCCGCGTACGACGGGGGCGTGCCGCCCGAGACCGTGGCGCCTGCCGGGACGGTAACGGCCCAGGCTGTGACACCTGACGGGACCGTAACGCCCCAGGTCGTCACGGCCGACAGGGCCGTATCGCCAGGGGCCGTGCTGCTCGACGGGGTTGTACCTCCCGGGGCCGTGTCGTCCGATGGGGCCGCCACGAGCCCACCGCACCGTGCGGCGGGCCCACCGCCCGCCACGCGTCCCCCGGCTGAGCCCCGCGCGCCGGGCGCGCGCTATGCACCTCGTGGCCCCCGCAAACCTCGTGACCCAAGCGAACCCGGGGAACCCAGCGAATCTCACGAATCTCGTGAACCCCGTGAACCTCGTGAAAGGAGCACTAGCTGATGACCTCGGCCAGCTACCCGTTCACCGCCGTCGTCGGCATGGCCGACATGCGGCTCGGACTGCTGCTCAACGCCGTGTCGCCGGCGATCGGCGGGGTGTTGGTGCGCGGCGAGAAGGGCACCGCGAAGTCCACCATGGTGCGCGGCATCGCCTCGCTGCTGCCCACCATCGACACCGTCCCCGGCTGCCGGTTCTCCTGCGATCCCGGCGCGCCCGACCCGGGCTGCCCGGACGGCCCGCACGAGGTGGGCGCCGGGGTCGGCCGGCCCTCGCGCCTGGTGGAGCTGCCGGTCGGCGCGTCCGAGGACCGGTTGGTGGGCGCGCTGGACATCGAGCGGGCCCTCGCGGACGGCGTGAAGTCCTTCGAACCCGGCCTGCTCGCCGCGGCCCACCGCGGCATCCTGTACGTGGACGAGGTCAACCTGCTCCACGACCACCTGATCGACCTGCTGCTGGACGCCGCGGCGATGGGCTCCTCGTACGTGGAGCGCGAGGGCGTCTCCGTACGGCACGCGGCGCGTTTCCTGCTGGTCGGCACCATGAACCCGGAAGAGGGCGAGCTGCGCCCGCAGTTGCTCGACCGGTTCGGGCTGACCGTGGAGGTCGCGGCCTCGCGCGAGCCGGACGAGCGGGTGGAGGTGGTCCGACGCCGACTGGCCTTCGAGGAGGACCCGGCCGCGTTCGCCGCCCGCTGGGCCGACAGCGAGGAAGACCTACGCGCGCGGATCGCGGCGGCCCGTGCGCTGCTGCCCACCGTGGTGCTCGACGACGGGTCACTGCGCCAGATCGCCGCCGTGTGCGCGGCGTTCGAGGTGGACGGGATGCGCGCGGACATCGTGACCGCGCGTACGGCGACGGCGCTGGCCGCCTGGGCCGGGCGGACCGAGGTGACCACCGCGGACGTACGGCAGGCCGCGCTGCTCGCACTGCCGCACCGGCGGCGCCGCAATCCGTTCGACGCGCCGGGTTTGGACGAGGAGAAGCTGGACGAGGTGCTGGACGCGTACCAGCCCGAACCGCCCTCCCCGGCCGAGCAGTCCACCGGCGAGACCGACGAGGACCCGGACCACGACCCGGACCCGGACGGCCCCGGGGGCGGCGAGCCGCCGCAGGACGGGCCGCCGCAGGGGGACGGCGGCGGGCGGGGCACCGCGCCCGACCGGCCCGCCGAGCAGCCCGTGCCGGAGCAGCGCACGGACGGGGACGGCCCGCAGGAGTCGGCCGAACCCGCGCCCGCCGCGGGCGAGGGCGCCGACGGGGCGGGCGCTGACGCGCGCGGCGGAGCGCCGGAGCGGCCGGCGGTGCCGGCCGGCGAACCGTTCACCGCGCGCATGTTGGACGTACCGGGGCTCGGCGAGGGCGCGGCAGGACGGCGCTCGCGGGCCCGCACCGCGCACGGCCGTACGACGGGCTCGCGCCGCCCGCAGGGGGTGCTGACCAAGCTGCACCTGGCCGCCACCGTACGGGCGGCTGCGCCGCACCAACGCGCGCGGGGACGCACCGGCAGCGGGCTGCTGCTGCGCCGTGACGATCTGCGGGAGGCGGTCCGCGAGGGCCGTGAGGGCAATCTGGTGCTGTTCGTGGTGGACGCCTCCGGGTCGATGGCCGCGCGGCAGCGGATGGGCGCCGTCAAGGGCGCCGTCCTGTCGCTGCTGCTCGACGCCTACCAGCGGCGCGACAAGGTCGGCCTGGTCACCTTCCGGGGCCGCGGCGCCACCCTCGCGCTGCCGCCCACCTCGTCGGTGGACGCGGCGGCGGCCCGGTTGGAGAAGCTGCCCACCGGGGGCCGTACGCCGCTGGCCGCCGGGCTGCTCACGGCCCGCGAGACGCTGCGCGTGGAGCGGCTGCGCGACCCCTCGCGCCGGCCGCTGCTCGTGGTGGTGACCGACGGCCGGGCCCCCGCCGGCCAGGCGCGGGAGGCCCCGGGCCGCCGGGCCGCGGCGGGGGGCGGCGCCGCCCCCGGGGG
>NZ_JBEHZD010000632.1:0-3963 GCF_040240285.1 Streptomyces sp. HSW2009
CACACCCCCGCCCCCCCCCGCGCCGCCCGCGGGACGCCCGTCAGCCAACCCCCGCGGGACGCCCGTAACCCCGCCCCCACAACCCACCGGACACGGCCCGTGGACGCCGCACCCACGACTGGCCCGGGGACGTTCCCTACGATGGCGCGGTGACGATTGACACCGCGACCGGAGCCCGAGAGGGCCGAGCCGCCGACGAACAGCCGCTGCCCTGGCAGCTCAGGCTGCGCCGATTCGGCTATCAGGGCCGGGCGCGGACCGACGTCCGTGACCGGCTGGCCCCGCCGTTCCCCGAGCCGGGCACCCGGCTGTGGACGGCGCTCGGCCTCGGCCCCGTGACCGCGGCCCGGCTGGCCCGCTGGGCGGGCTGGGGGGGGCCGCTGCTGGTCGCGCTGTTCGCCGGGCTGCTCAGGTTCTGGCGCCTCGGCAGCCCGAACGCGGTGATATTCGACGAGACGTACTACGCCAAGGACGCCTGGTCACTGCTCCAGTACGGGTACGAGGGCACCTGGTCCAAGGACGCCAACGGCAAGCTCCTGGAGACCCCGCAACAGATCGCGCTCAGCGAGGCGCCCTCGTACGTGGTGCACCCGCCGGTCGGCAAGTGGGTCATCGCGCTGGGCGAGAAGTTCTTCGGCCTCGAACCCTTCGGCTGGCGCTTCATGGTGGCGCTGCTCGGCACGCTCTCGGTGCTGATGCTGTGTCGCATCGGCCGCCGGTTGTTCCGCTCCACGATCCTCGGCTGCCTGGCGGGCGGGTTGCTCGCGGTGGACGGGCTGCACTTCGTGATGAGCCGCACCGCCCTGCTCGACCTGGTCCTGATGTTCTTCATCCTGGCCGCGTTCGGCGCCCTGCTGGTCGACCGGGACCAGGCCAGGGCCCGCCTCGCCGCGGCGCTGCCGGTCGGCTCCGACGGCCTGGCCAGGCCCGATGCCGCCATCGCCGAACGGCTCGGCCTCGGCTGGCGCCCCTGGCGCATCGCCGCCGGCGTCTGCCTCGGCCTCGCCTGCGGCACCAAGTGGAACGGCCTGTACGTGCTGGCCGCGTTCGGCCTGATGACGGTCGTCTGGGACGTGGGCGCACGACGCATCGCCGGCGCCTGGCACCCGTACCGCACGGCCCTGCGCCGCGACGTGCCGTGGGCGTTCCTGGCCACCGTGCCGGTCGCGCTCGCCACCTACGTCGCCTCCTGGACCGGCTGGTTCCGCGCCAGCGGCAGCTTCTCCGAGGAACTCGGCTGGCGGCGCAGCGGCTACTTCCGGCACTGGGCCGAGACCGACGGCGGCCACTCGTCGGACGGCGCGTTCGCCTGGCTGCTCAACCCGCTGCGCAGCCTGTGGCACTACGAGAAGGAGGTCTACGACTTCCACGTGGGCCTGGACGCGCCGCACACCTACCAGTCCAACCCGTGGAGTTGGCTGGTCCAGTCGCGCCCGGTCTCCTACTTCTACGAGTCGCCCAAGCCGGGCGAGGACGGCTGCCCCGCCGACGCCGCGGGCAAGTGTGCCCGCGAGGTGCTGGCCCTCGGCACCCCGCTGCTGTGGTGGACGGCCTGCTTCGCCCTCCTCTACCTGCTCTACCGCTGGGCCCTGCGCCGCGACTGGCGCGCCGGCGCCATCCTGTGCGGCACGGGCGCCGGTCTGCTGCCCTGGTTCGCCTACCAGGACCGCACGATCTTCTCCTTCTACGCGGTGGTCTTCGTCCCGTTCCTGTGCCTGGCGGTGGCGATGCTGCTGGGCGCGGTCCTCGGCCCGCAGGGCGCGAGCGAACGCCGCCGCGTGGTCGGCGTGGCCACCACGGGCGCGCTGGTCCTGCTCATCGTGTGGAACTTCATTTACTTTTTCCCCATTTACACCGGGCAGCCGATCCCGCTGGATTCGTGGCGGGACCGGATGTGGCTGGATACGTGGATCTAGCTGGACCCGGTGGAGTTCCCCGCGCGAGCGGGGGTGGTCCGTTGCGCAGGTTGCGCAGCAGCGCCATGTGCCCGTGGTCCCCGCGTGCGCGGGGTTGGTCCGGCCGCGCCCACGAGGGGCCCAGCCCGGTCCCGGCCCACCCGCCCGCACCGTAACGACCCACCCAGGCGCCACGGAGGGCGGGCAAAGGCGTACGAAGAGTGCCGGTAGAGTGCCCGGCGCCGCCCCCTTCAGCAACTGATGAGGGGTCTGAGTAACTGTGGGGGTTCTCGAATGCGGAGTGGTGCCAAGGCCACCGTCGTCGGTGGGGTCATCGTTGCGGTGGTGGGTGCGGCCGGGTACGGCGCGTACAGCCTGGTTTCGGACGACGGCTCGTCAAACGACGAAACGGTCACGAGCGCACAGACGAACAGAACGAGCAAGAAGGCCGCTCCGGTGAAGACCGGGCCGCCGAGTACCGAGGAGATAGCGGCCACCTCGGGGGACTTCTTCGCGGCCTGGTCCGCGGGGGACGCCACGAAGGCCGCGGCGCTCACCACCGACGAGCGGGCGGCCCGCGCCGCCCTGACCGACTACCGCAAGAAGGCGGGCGTGCAGCAGGTCAGGCTGACGCCGAAGACGCCGGGCGGCACGACGGCGAACGGTGCGGCGGCAAACGGCACTGCGGACGGCACGGCGGCGAGCGGCACGGCAGCGGACGGTGCGGCGGACGGCGGCGCGACCCCGGCCGACGGGAAGGTGCCGTTCGGCGTCAGCGCGCAGGTCGCGCACAAGGGGGTGGCGACGACCTGGACGTACGACTCGGCGCTGACGGTCAAGCGGGACGCGGAGACCGGCAAGGTGCTGGTCGACTGGAAGCCTGCGGTGCTCTTCCCGAAGCTGCAACCCGGCGACAAGCTCCAGGTGGGGCCCGCGAAGAAGCCGCCGATCAAGGCCGTTGACCGCAACGGCAAGGAACTCCTGCCCGACGAGCACCCGACGCTGAAGGCCGTGCTGGCCGGGCTGCGCGACAAGTACGGGGCGAAGGCCGGCGGCACCTCCAGCGTGGAGCTGTACATCGACCGGGCGGGCAAGACGCCGGACGAGACGCTGAAGGTGCTCGCGCAGGGGAAGCCGGGGACGCTGCGGACGACGCTGGACGCCGGGCTCCAGCGGGTCGCCGAGCAGCAGGTGGCGAAGAAGCCGAAGTCGTCGGCGGTGGTGCTGAAGCCGAGTACGGGTGAGGTGTTGGCGTTCGCCAACTCGCCGGCCGAGGGGTTCAACGTCGCGCTCCAGGGTTCCCTGGCGCCCGGCTCCACCATGAAGGTCGTCTCGTCCTCGCTGCTCATCGACGAGGGGCTGGCGAAGGTCGGCAAGGAACACCCGTGCCCGAAGTTCTCCTCGTACGGGGGGTGGAAGTTCCAGAACCTCGACGAGTTCGAGATAAAGGGCGGCACCTTCGACCAGAGCTTCGCGCGGTCCTGCAACACGGCCTTCATCACGCAGGCGTCGAAGCTGTCGGACGACGCGCTGACCAAGGAGGCCCGCGACGTCTTCGGGCTCGGTCTGAACTGGCAGGCAGGCGTGCCCACCTTCGACGGCGCGGTGCCCGTGCAGCAGGACGCGAGCAAGGCGGCTTCGCTGATCGGCCAGGGCGGGGTGCGGATGAACCCGCTGACGATGGCTTCGGTGTCGGCGACGGCCAGCACCGGCACGTTCCGCCAGCCGCACCTGGTCGCCCCCGGCCTGGACGGCCGGACGCTGGCCAAGGCGCCGCGGTCGATGAAGCCGGACACGATGCGGCAGCTCAAGTCGCTGATGAAGCTGACGGCGACGTCCGGCACCGGCGCGCAGGCGATGTCGGGGCTGACCGGTGACATCGGGGCGAAGACGGGTTCGGCCGAGGTGGACGGGCAGAAGAAGCCCAACGGCTGGTTCACCGCGTACCGGGGTGACGTGGCCGCCGCGGCCGTCGTCCAGCAGGGCGGGCACGGCGCAGCTCAAGCGGCAGGCCGTGCCGACCTCGGGGCTCACGTTGCTTGGGCTGGTGCGGCATGCTGCTGCGGTG
>NZ_JBEHZD010000633.1:0-4015 GCF_040240285.1 Streptomyces sp. HSW2009
GGAGGGCTGACCGCGGCGCGGCAGCAACGACAGAGCACGACCCGAGGGCCCGATGACGCCCCCCGCGCCCTAGGGCCCGCGGCCGGCCACGCCCCCGCCCCCCCGGCCCCCCCGGGCGCCCCCCCGCCCCGCCCCCCCCCCCCCCCCCCCGCCCCCCCCCCCCCCGTCCACGCCCCGGCCCACCGGCCCGCCGCGTACGCACACCGGCCCGGCCCCACCCGACTGCCAGGCCCGCCACGCCCGCCAGGCCCGACCGCCGGCCTCGCCCCGTACGAACACCGACCCCGCCGCGTCGGAGCGTGCCAGGCCGCCGGCCCCACCGCGTACGAACGCCGGCCCGCCGCGTACGCACCCCGCGCGCCGGGGCGCCGCTCGCCCGGTCACCTGACGCGGGGCCGAACGTTCGGCGACGAACGCGCCACCGGCCGGCCGCCGCGGTGGGCGTGGGGTTAGCCTCGACGGCATGAGCAGGCCGCCCTACCTCGCCCTCCCGCCGTGCGCCCGCGCGGATGCGCTGGCCCCCGCGCGCGGGGCGTTCGCCGTGCACGACGCGGTCCCGGACGGGCCGGTCGGCGGCGTCGTGCTGCTCGTACCGGGCTTCACCGGCAGCAAGGAAGACTTCATCACGCTGCTGGCGCCGCTGGCCGCCGCCGGTCTCCGGGCAGTGGCCGTGGACGGCCGCGGGCAGTACGAGAGCCAGGGCCCGGCCGACCCGGCCGCGTACGCCCCCGACGCGCTCGCCGCTGACGTGTTGGCCCAGGCCGCTGCGGTGGCGGCGGACGGCCCCGTGCACCTGCTCGGTCACTCGCTGGGTGGGCTGCTCGCCCGCCGGGCCGTCCTGCGCGACCCCGCGGCCTTCGCCTCGCTCACCCTGATGAGCTCGGGACCGGCCGCGGTGGTCGAGGCGCAGCAGGCCAGGCTGGCGATGCTGACCGATGCGCTGGCGCACTGGGACATGGCGCAGGTGTGGCAGGCGATGCAGGAACTCGACCCGCCGGAGGCACCGGGAGAGACACTGCCCGCCGCCGTACGGGACTTCCTGCGCGAGCGCTGGATGGCCACCCGGCCCGAGCAACTGGCCACCACCGCACGGCAGTTGATGACCGAGCCGGACCAAGTGGCGGAGCTGGCCGCGACGGGTCTGCCGGTGCACGTGCTCTCCGGCGCGGTGGACTACGTCTGGCCGGTGTCGCTGCTGGACGAGATGGCCGTACGACTCGGCGCCCGCCGCAGCACCATCGCCGGCGCCGAGCACTCCCCCGCGGTGGACCGGCCGGCCGAGACGGCGCGGGCGCTGCTCGACTTCTGGCACCCGACCCCCACCCCACCGGCCCGCCCCACACCCACCCCGTCCCACTCCTCGTACGCCCCGTCTCGCACTGTGGACGGGGCGACGGACGACGCGACCGGCGCCTGCCCCCCGCGAGGCGGACGGCGCGACCGACGTACGGCGCCCGCGCCGCCGCCCCGGCCTCCGGCACGGCCTGACCCCCGAACCCGGGTACGGGCCCCGCTCCGCACCGCCGCCCCCATCCCCCGCCGGCACCGCCCCGCCACGACCGAGCACCGACCCTTGCTCGACACCCCAACTCGCCGCACCCGTACGGCACTTCACCATCACACCGGCGGCTCCCCAACACTGCGCAGGAACACCGCACGGGAGCGCCGGCCGTGGGCGACCGGGGTCAGTACTGCGCCTGGAGGTGTTCCCAGAAGCCGTCGCGGACCGCGCGGCGCAGGTCGGCGTGGGCGCGGAGGGAGAGTTGGAGCAGCGCCTCGGCCTCGATGAGCAACTCCTGGTCGACCGAGCCCGGCAGATAGGGGTGGCCGGGCAGCAGGTCGGCGAGGGTGGCCCGGCCGCGGCTCGCCAGCCACTGGGCCGCCACCTGGGCGCCGACGAAGCGCACGTCGTCGCGGCTGGGCAGGTGGCCGCCGGCCAGTTCACCCGGCGGTTCGGTGGTCACCGCCCGACGCATCACGTACGGCTTGCAGAACTCCAGGTCGAAGGTGCGCTGGCTGTCCACCTCCCACAGCAGCGGCTCGGCCTGGTTGCGCCCGGTGGCCGCCTCGATGCCCCACAGGTGCACCCGGGCCCCGTACCCCTGCGCGGCCTCGACCGCGGAGACCAGGTCTTCGTCGCCGCCGATGAGCACCGCGTCCCCGATGGCCCGGTGTCGGGCGAGGGACTCCAGGTCGGAGCGGATCAGCGAATCGACGCCCTTCTGTTGGTTGTTGGCGTTCAGGTTGCCGAGCCTGACCTTGACGTCGGGCAGTTCGGCGATGCGCTGCTGTTCGGCGGTGTGGATGCGGCGGCGGGCGCCGTCGTACCAGTACACGCGCAGCAGTCTGCTGTCCGGGAAGATCGTGCGGGCCCGGTCGATGAACGCCTCGATGAGGCCCTCGGTGTCCAGTTCGAAGGCCCGGCGGTCCTCGGTGCCGGCGACGAGCCGGCCGGCCGCCGCGTACACGTACCCCGCGTCCACGAAGATCGCGTGCGTGGACGGGGTCGTGGCGACCTCTGCCAGCACCCGTTGCAGGAGCTCATTGGTGCGCTCGATCCCCGCGGCGATCGCGGTCAGGTCGGCCCCGCCCGGGGGCTCGACGTCATGCATGGCGGCCTCGTCCGGGCCGTGACACAGCGAACACAAACGACTCCTGTTACCTCTTAGTAATTAGCATGTCGAAAAATTTCCTTAGCGTAGGGAATGTTTGCTTGGGGCAACCCGTTCTCTCTAGTGGAACGTGCCGCAAGGTCGCGGCGCGTTCGCTTACTCACAGTTCTCCTCAGGAGGATCAGACGAAGGGAGAAGCCTTGCGCTTCGAGATCATGCGCCTGGACGACGTCGACGGCTCCGCCGTGGACACCACCGTCGTAGACGCCGCCTCCGTCAACCGGATCGTGCAGCAGGCCGCTTCGTTGGGCCAGCGCATCTACATCCGTCCAGCCGACTCCGCAGCCCGGTAGCTACCACCGGCCGCCCGCACGACGACACGCATCACACACGCGAGGCGCCCCCGTACCACCACACGGTACGGGGGCGCCTCGCGTCGTCATACGCCCACCAGCCATCCGCTGGACACCCCGGTCACCAGTGCGCTACGAGCGGTGACCGGCCGCCCTTGACGGTCGCGGCCGGGGGCGGGGTGGAGATGCTGCCGACCCTCCGGACCAGCGGGCGTGGCCAGCGGGCGAGGAGCGGCGGGGGCGGCGGATGGGGCAGGGCGGCGGCGGTCAGGCCGCCTGGATGAACTGGGTGATGCCGTTCGCGATCTGCTGCACCGCGATGGCCGAGAGCATCATTCCGGCCAACCGGGTCACCAGGACCACGCCGCCGTCCTTGATCACCCGGATGATCAGCAGCGAATAGCGCATCACCAGCCACAGCACCACGTGCATGGCGATGATCGCGGACCAGACGGAGAGCTGGCCGCCGAAACCGTCGGCGTGCTGCACCGCCAGGATCACCGAGACGATCGCGCCGGGCCCGGCCAGCAGCGGCATGCCCAGCGGCACCAGCGCCACGTTGACGTCCTTGGTCTGGGTGGGCTCCTCGGACTTGCCGGTCAGCAGGTCGAGCGCGATCAGCAGCAGGAGCAGCCCGCCGGCGACCATCAGGGCGGGCACCGAGACGTGCAGATAGTCCAGGATCTGCTGGCCGCAGATGCCGAACAGGGTGATGACGCTGAAGGCCACGGTGGCCGCCTGCCACGCCATCTTGCGCTGCACCTTCAGGGGGCGGCCGGAGGTCAGCCCGAGAAAGATCGGCGTGATGCCAGGGGGGTCCATGATGACAAAAAGGGTGAGAAAGAGGGACCCGAAGAGAGCGAAGTCGAACACGATGTGCCTTGCGAGGAGAGAGCCGAGACCTGGGACAGGCCGAGGGACAGTGGACGGGACAGGGGGGACGGGGCGGGCCGGTACGGGGCGCGGACGGGCGCGGTGCCGACGCGGGCGCGCCGTGCCGCGCGCGGCCGCCGCCCCGGGCGGATATAAAACAATCCCAGCCCCACCAAC
>NZ_JBEHZD010000634.1:0-4001 GCF_040240285.1 Streptomyces sp. HSW2009
TTCCCCGACCCCGGCCCCGACGGGAACACCCGAAACAACAACTCCGGAACGCCGGAGTGGGACCAGGCATCGGCCGGGGCGCGCCCCCCGGGGGGGGCCCCCCCCCCCGGGGGCCGCCGCCCCCGCCCCCGGCGGCGAGTTCCAGCAGGACGTCGAGGGCCACGTGGTCCTCCAGGGCGAAGCCGGTCGAGTCGAAGACGGTCACCCGCTCGCGCTCGGCCTCGGCGAGCTCGGGCCGGGCGCACAGGGTCATCAGGTCCGGGCCCAGGTCGGCGTCGGTCAACTGCTGGCACTCGCCCTCGCGCAGTGCCTGGCCCCGGTGGTCGGGGGTGACGAAGGCCGACTTCAGGACGGCCTTGGGCACCTCGAACTTGCCTATCAGGTCGGCCCCGATGGCGTTGATGTGCACATGCGGGCGCAGCCGCTCGCCGAGCAGCACCGGGCCGTCGCCGACGCCGACCGAGGTGACGGTGCACAGGATGTCGGCCGCCGCCTCGATGTCGGCGACCGAGGCCACCTCGACATCGATGCCGAGGAACTCCGCACGCTCGGCGAAAGAAGCCTCGTGCGCGGGCTCGATGTCATGGACGAGGATGCGTTCCAGCGGGAAGACGCGGCTGAGGGCATGCGCCTGGGTCACCGCCTGCGCACCCGCGCCCACCAGGCCGAGCACCCGGCTGTCGGGGCGGGCCAGCAGCCGGCTGGCGATGGCCGATGCGGCGCCGGTGCGGATGGCCGTGGGCAGGATGCCGTCGCAGACGGCCAGCAGCCGGCCGGTCACGTCGTCGTAGCGGGTCATGGTGCCGATGATGGTGGGCAGCCGGTGCGTGGTCGGGTTGGTCGGGGTGTACCCCACCGTCTTGATGGTGATGGAATCGTCCGGCTGGTGGTGCGGCATCCACTCCAAAATGGCCGTATCGCCTGGGCCGCGCAGGAAACCGTCCCGTACCGGGGTCACGCCGTGTCCTTCGGGCGCCGCGAAGGCCGCGCCGAGCCGGTCAATCATTCGGTCCATGAATTGGTCGAAACCCTTTTCCTGGACGATCTTGGCAACATGATGCCGAGTAATGATGGTGGTTTCCATTTCTTCCCCTCAGTGGACTTCACAGAACGTCAGCTACCTGCCGCCGGAATTTCCAAAAATGCCGACGGATTCGACTAAAAGAGCCGAGAAACGAGCACCCTTCGAAAAGCGCTAAAGGGAATTCGAAAATAGCTGTTGCATTCTTCTGTGGTCAAGCGCCCACAGCCGCGGTTACGGCTTCCCGCAGGGTGCCCCTATGGGAAACCACAGGGTCAGGCTTACGGGAAACTACGGCCACCTCGACGGTTTACCACGTGTCCATGTCCAGGCTGCGGAACTAGATTTTCTACTCCGATACGGCTGCCACGGCGGCTCCCGCATCACTGGAGGGAAACGAAACGGTGCGAAAGAAACCGGCTACCGTACGAATCGCGCGCTGGAGCGCAACGCATCCGTGGTCGGCCATCGGTCTGTGGGCGGTCTTCGTCGCCCTCTGCCTCTTCCTCGGCGGCGCCGTCGGCAGCAACAAGCTCGACGAGCAGGAGTCGGGCGTCCGGGAGTCGGGCCGGGCGGGGAAGATCACCGTGGACGGCGACTTCCCGGAGACGCCCGAAGAGAACGTCCTGATCACCACGGCCTCCGGCGGCCCGCTGGACGCCGGCAAGGCGCGGGCCGCGGCGCGTGACCTCGCCGCCCGGATGGCCGCGCTGCCCGAGGTGGCCAAGGTCGAGGACCCGGTCCCGGCCGAGAACGGCAAGGCGCTGCTGGTGCCGGTGGAGATGAAGGGCGAGGCCGACGACGCCGCGTCGAACGTCCCCCCGCTCCTCGATGTGAGCGCCGAGGTCGAAGACGCGCACGAGGGCCTGCACATCGATCAGGTCGGCACCGGTTCGACCGCCAAGGGCATGCAGGACACCATCGGCGAGGACTTCAAGAAGGCCGAGCTGATCAGCCTGCCGCTGACCCTGCTGATCCTGCTGGTGGTCTTCGGCGCGGTCATTGCGGCCGGGGTGCCGGTCATCCTCGCCCTGTCCTGCGTGGTGACCGCGATGGGCCTCTCCCATCTGGCCTCGCACGTCCTGCCGGAGACCAGCGCCATCAGCAACGTGATCCTGCTGATGGGCATGGCCGTCGGGGTGGACTACTCGCTCTTCTACCTCAAACGCGAACGGGAGGAACGCCGCAAGGGCAAGGGCCACATCGACGCCATCGAGATCGCCGCCGAGACCTCGGGGCACACCGTCGTGGTCTCCGGCACCACCGTGATCGTGGCGATGGCCGGGCTGTATCTGGCGCAGGAGGCGACCTTCGCATCCCTGGCCACCGGGTCCATCATCGTGGTGGCCGTCGCCGTGCTCGCCTCGGTGACCGTGCTGCCCGCCCTGCTCGGCAAGCTCGGTCGCTGGGTGGATCGGCCGCGGATGCCGGTCCTGTGGCGGCTGACGATGCGTGAGGGCGAGTCGCGGGTGTGGCCGGTGCTGCTGCGTCCGGCGCTGGTCAAGCCGTTCCTCACACTCGTCGTCTCGGTCGGGGCGTTGCTCGCGCTCGCGCTGCCGGCGCTGGACATGAAGCTCAAGCAGCCGGGCTCGGACGACCTCTCCCGTGACATCCCGGTCGTCCAGGCCATGGACCGGCTCACCGAGGCGTTCCCGAGCGAGGGCACCGTGCACAAGGTCGCGGTGCGGGCACCGGCCGGCGAGGCGGGGCAGGTGCAGGCCGCGCTCAAGGAGTTGCTGGGGCGTACGGAGGGCAACCCGCTGTTCGCGCACGACCAGAAGCCGGTCATCCGGGAGTCCGATGACCACCGGGTGCATACCGTCGACGTGGGCACGCCGTACCAGCCCAAGCATCCGAAGGCCACCGAGTCGCTGAAGAAGTTGCGGGCCTGGGTGCCTGAGGTGCTCTCCGATGTGCCGGACTCGGAGGGGGCCGTGGGCGGCAAGGTGGCCCAGGGGCTGGACTTCACCGGGCATCTGAAGGCGCGGATGCCCTGGGTGGTGGGGTTCGTCCTGCTGCTGACGATGGGGACGATGGCGTTCATCTTCCGCTCGCTGGCCGTCGCGCTCTCGGCCGTGGTCCTCAACCTGCTGTCCACCGCGGCAGCGTTCGGGGTGCTGGTGGCGGTCTTCCAGAACAGTTGGGCGGAGTCGCTGCTCGACTTCGAGAGCACCGGGGCCGTCGTGTCGTGGCTCCCGTTGTTCCTGTTCGTCGTGCTGTTCGGGCTGTCCATGGACTACCACGTGTTCGTCGTCAGCCGGATCAGGGAGGCGGCCCTTGAGGGCAGCGCCGTCAAGGAGGCCGTTCGCGACGGCATCACCCGCTCGGCCGGCGTGGTGACCAGCGCGGCCGTCGTGATGATCGGTGTCTTCGCGATCTTCGGGACGCTCAACGCCATCGAGTTCAAGCAGTTGGGCGTGGGTCTTGCTGCGGCCATCGCGCTGGACGCGGTCATCATCCGGATCTTCGTCCTGCCCGCGCTGATGGCCGCCCTGGGCCGATGGAACTGGTGGCCGAGTCGGCTGGCGACGGCCACCCCGCAGCCCGCGGCCGAGCCGGTGGGCGCGCCGCGGCACGCGGCGCGGCATGCCGCGCCGGCCGCCTACGACACGCCCACTCAGAACCTGGCGACCCGGGACCTGCCGCCGACCACCGCCCACCAGCCGATGCCGCCGCAGGCTCCGGAGGGGGCTGACTCCACAGTTCCGTACGCGCGGCGCTGGCCCGAGGGGCCCGTGCAGCACCAACACCACCAGGAACCGCCCCGCCCCGGCGGCCACTCCTAGCGCCACGGCGGGCACCCGAGCGAGGTGGGAGGGTCATTCGCCACCCCCGTCGGAGGCCCTCCCTCCTCACCCACGGGGCCGGGGGGGGGGGGGGGGGCAGCCCGCGGGCGCGGCCCCCCCCCCCCGCCCCGGGGGGGCGCCCGCCCGCCCGGCGCGTCCGCCGCCCCCCGCCGCGAATGCCCCCCACCCGCCCC
>NZ_JBEHZD010000635.1:0-3999 GCF_040240285.1 Streptomyces sp. HSW2009
CCGCCCGCCGCGGGCCGACCGGCGCCGGCTCCCGCCGGGTGCACGGCGGCCCGCCCGCCGGGGTGTGGGCCGCGCCCGGCCGGGTCAACCTGATCGGCGAACACACCGACACCAGCGAGGGCTTGGTGCTGCCGCTGGCCCTGCCGCACACGACGCTGGCCGCCGCGAGCGCCCGCGGCGACGGCCTGCTCAGGCTGGACTCGGCCGACGCCCCGGGCGGCGTGGTGGAACTCCGGGTGGCCGACCTGGCGCCGGGCGCCGTCGCCGGTTGGGCGGCCTACCCGGCCGGCGTGCTCTGGGCGATGCGTGCGGCGGGCCTGCCGGTCGGCGGCGCATCGCTGCACTTCACCAGCGTCGTGCCGACGGGCGCCGGCCTCTCCTCGTCGGCCGCGCTCGAAGTGGCCACCGCGAGCGCGCTGAACGACCTGTACGGCCTCGGGTTGGCCGCCGAGCGCATCGCCGGGCTCGCCCAGCGCGCCGAGAACGACTTCGTCGGCGTGCCCTGCGGGATCATGGACCAGATGGCTTCCGCCTGCTGCACCGCAGGTCACGCCCTCTATCTGGACACCAGGAGCCTCGCCCACCGGCACGTCCCGCTGGATCTGGCGGCGCACGGGCTGCGGCTGCTGGTGATCGACACCCGCGTCACCCACGCACTCGGCGACGGCGCGTACGCCAACCGGCGCGCCGCCTGCGAGCGCGCCGCGCGGGAACTCGGCGTGCCGACCCTGCGCGACGTCCCGTACGCCGCACTGGAATCCGCGCTGACAACGCTGGCGGCGCTCGCGGACGGTCCCGCCCTCTGCCGCCGGGTCCGGCACGTGGTGACCGAGAACCACCGCGTCGACGAGGTCATCGCGCTGCTCGACGCCGGCGCCGTCCGGGCCATCGGCCCCCTGCTCACCGCGGGCCACGCCTCGCTCCGCGACGACTTCGAGGTCTCCTGCCCCGAGTTGGACCTCGCGGTGACGACGGCCAACGCATCGGGGGCGCTCGGGGCGCGCATGACCGGCGGGGGATTCGGCGGAAGCGCCATCTCTTTGGTGCCGGAGGCCGCGGCCGACGCGATCACCACGGCGGTCACCGAGGCGTTCGCGGCAGCGGCCCACCTCCCGCCCCGCATTTTCTCCGCGACCCCCGCCCCCGGCGCCCACCGCCTGCCCATCGACCCGGCCACCCCTGCCTGACCGGCCCGGCGGGAGCGCCCGTCCGCCCCCCGGCTGGCCGCGGCACGAGAGCGCCTCGCCGGCCGGTGCGAGCCCCTCGCCCACCCCGGCCTGACCGCCGGTCCGGCGGGAGCGCCCCGCCCGACACCCCGACGCGCTCCCGTACGGGCATCGCGCGGGGCTCGCCAACGCCCTCGAACCGGTCAACTGCCTTACCAGGCAAGTCATTTGAGGCGTACGCGCCACAAGGGCGATGGCCGTGGAGTCGGGACCCCTCCCAACGGATCTGCCGTGGCCACGCCCCGGTGCGGCTCCGTTCGCGACGCCGCGGTCCGTGCCGGTCCGTGCCGGTCCGTGCCGGTCCGTGCCCGTCCTCAGTCTTCGGTCAGCCGCTTGACCAGGAGGTGATCGGTCTCGCCCGGCGGATAGTCCTCGACCACGCCGACGATGCGGTAGCCCAACTTCTCGTAGAAGCGCGGGGCCTGGAATCCCCAAGTCTCCACGCGGGAGTGCAGGCAGCCGAGTTCCTCTCGCGCCCGGCGTTCGGCCGTGGCCATCAGACGAGTGCCCAGGCCAGTGCCCCGATGCCGCTCGTCCACCCAGAGCAGATCCACATGCAGCCAGTGCCCCCACGCATAGCCGACCAGGCCACCCGCCAACTCTCCAGCTTCGTCCAGCGCGTACGCCTGGACCGGACGTTCGTCGTCCGCGACGGTGTCGCGAATCCGGTGCAGGACCACGGATCGCTCACTGTTGGAATCTTCCAACCGATCCTCGACCAGGTCCTTGCGGTCTTGATTGACTTCTTCCTCGATGCGGAACACGCCGCTCAGCCTAAACAGTTGGCCGAGGCAGTTTCGTCAATTCGCTTCCGTTGTCCGACCTCGGTCGTAGGCTGATGCACAGCGCCGGTGGGGGCCGGTGCTTATCAGGGGGCGAGACAGGCAGGTACGACGCCCGGGGCCAGCGCCTTCGGCATGCACGGCGGCGGCCGTGCCGTGCCGGGCGTGCCTCGTGGGCTTCGGCCAGGGGGCTTGAGTTTCCGGGCGCCGTACCCGCACTGTGGGCTCGCCGCCACGCGTTCTACCTGGTCAGCTCGTCGGGGTGGGCGGCATTTGGCATGCTGCGCGGGGCCGCTCGCCCTTTCCGTACGACGTGGTTCTTCGTTCTTCGCGCTGGGTTATCTGTTCTTCTACTCCGTATCCGCGTGCGCGTTCACGTGCGCGGGAGATGGCAGTCCATGGGGGTGGCTATGGCACGTATCCGGGTTCTGGTGGCCGACGACCATCGCATCTTCGCCGAGTCGCTCGCCGCGGCCCTCGCGGCGGAACCGGACGTGGACGTCGCGGCGGCCGGCAGCGGCCCGGCGGCCATGCGCTGCCTTGAGCGGGCGGCGACCGAAGGCCGGCGCTTCGACGTCCTGCTGGTGGACGCCGATCTGGGCGCCGCCATCAGCGACATCGCACAGGTCCGCCCCGAGCGGCTGTCCGACGGCGTCACCGAGCGCGCCGATCGTCGCGCCGTCGACGGCATCACGCTGGTCAGCGGGGTCCGCACGGCCCAGCCCGGGGTGCGCACGGTGGTCCTCGCTGAGCGCGACGACCCGCGCCGCGCAGCCCTTGCGCTCCAGGCCGGGGCGAGCGGCTGGGTGGCCAAGGACTGTTCCCTGTCCCGGCTGCTCGCGGTGATCCGCGGTGTGCTGCGCGACGAGACGCATCTGCCGCCGGCACTGCTGACCGGCGTCCTGCGGGAGCTGACCGCGGCCCGCAAGCACCGCACCGAGAGCGAGCGGCTGGTGGAGTCGCTGACGCCGCGCGAGCGCGAGGTGCTGCGCTGCATGGTCGCCGGACTCGGCCGCAAGGCGGTCGCCGAGCGGCTCTACCTGTCCCCGCACACGGTCCGTACGCACATGCAGAACGTGCTCGGCAAGCTGGGCGTGCACTCCACGCTGGCGGCGGTCGCCCTCGCGCGCCGTGCCGGGGTCGGCCCGGTGGACCTAGCCGGGGAGGTTGTCGAACGGGGCGGTCAGCTCGCGTAGCAGACCGGCCAGTTCGCGGCGCTGCCCGGGGGAGAGTTCGGCCAGGATGGCCCGCTCCTGGGCGAGCAGCCCGGCCAGCGCCTGATCGGCGCGGTCGCGCCCCTCGGCGGTCAGCCGCACCAGCACCCCGCGCCGGTCACTGGGGTCGGGCAGCCGTTCGACCAGGCCCTTCTGGGTGAGCCGGTCGATGCGATTGGTCATCGTGCCGGAGGTCACCAGCGTCTGGGTGAGCAGTTGCCCCGGCGAGAGCTGGTACGGGGCGCCCGCGCGGCGCAGTGACGTCAGGACGTCGAACTCCCACGGCTCCAGTTGGTGCTCGGCGAAAGCGAGCCGCCGCGCCCGGTCCAGATGGCGCGCGAGCCTACTGACCCGGCTCAGTACCTCAAGCGGCTCCACGTCGAGGTCCGGGCGTTCCCGCCGCCACGCCGCGACCAGCCGATCGACCTCGTCCTCCATGACGATCAGTGTAGTGGGTCTGTCGATATGAAGTCTCTTGACATCAAGAGATATTTCTCGTGATGCTTGGGCATCGAAGGGCGGGAAGCGCCCTTGCGCTTCGGAACGACCTGACCCTGCAAGGGGGTTCGAACATGCCCGACTCACCGCAGTGGGACCCGCAGCAATATCTGCGCCACTCCGTACACCGCACGCGGCCCTTCATCGATCTGCTCGCCCGCATCCCCGACCTGCCGCAGCCGGCCGCGTCGGCCGGCACCGACGCCGATGCCGCCGGCCGCGGCCACCGGATAGCTGACCTGGGCTGCGGCCCCGGCAACGTCACGGCCCTGCTCGCCT